>VAZS01000016.1 GCA_005884855.1 Alphaproteobacteria bacterium
GGGCCAAACCCACCGCCGGCAACGCCGCGCACGTGATCCGGAGGGTCGGCACATGATCGAGATGTTCTCCACGCTTGGCACCTGGAACTGGCTGATCTTCGGCATCGTGCTGATGGCGCTGGAGCTGCTGGCGCCGGGTGTGTTTCTATTTTGGCTTGGGCTGGCCGCATTGCTGGTCGGCTTGTTGTCGTTCGTTATCAATCCGTCCTGGCAGATGCAGATCCTGACGTTCGCGATCTTCGCCGCCGCCGCGGTGCCGCTATGGCGCAGGGTCGCGCGCAACAGCAAAGCCGCCAGTCAAAGCAATCCTTTCCTCAACAAGCGCGCCGATGCACTGGTGGGCCGGGTCTTCACCTTGGAAAAGCCGATCATCGATGGGTCAGGTACGGTCCGGATCGACGATACCGTCTGGCGCGTCACCGGTCCGGACGTCCCGGCCGGCAGCCGGGTCAAAATCGTGCAGGCCGACGGCGCCAGCCTGACGGTCGCCCCGGAGTGACTTGGCTGTCCTGACGTTTGTTGCAGCACTGGAGCCAACGATGTCGCGAATTGCGCCGCTTGAGCCGCCTTATGCGCCGGAGATTCAGGATCAATTCGACCGGATCATGCGCGGCGCGCCACCGCTGACGCTGTTCCGTGTCATGGCCGGCAACGCCCGTGCCTGGGAGAAATTCCGCGCTGGCAGTTTGCTCGATCGGGGTCCGCTCTCGCTGCGCGAGCGCGAGATTGTCATCGACCGGACCTGCGCGCTGACTGGCTGCGAGTACGAATGGGGCGTGCATGTTGCGACGTTCGCGGATGCCGCGCATCTCACGACCGAGCAGGTCCGCGCCACCGTTCTCGGCGGCGCCGATGCTTCGTGCTGGTCGGAAAGTGAACGGGCACTGATCGGAGCTGTCGATGCGCTGCATCATCGCGCCAGGCTAACCGATGCGGAATTTGCGGCATTGTCGGCGCACTATGACGATGCGCGGATTTTTGAGATCATCCTGCTCTGCGGCTTTTACCGCACGGTGTCTTACCTCGCGAACGGGCTCGATCTGCCCTTGGAAGAAAAGGCTGCACGATTTCCGAAAGCATCCTCCGAACGCATCCAGTGAGTAGCGCTCATTACGGCGCCGAAACCGAGAGGCCGAAACCGAGAGGTCAGCGCTGCCGCAGAAACGGGATCAGCATCGGTACGCGCCGACAATATGGTCCGTAAGCATCGGCGCCAAGTTCGGTGGTCAGAAAACCTTCTTCCATGCGCGCCTTCTGCCAGAGCCCGAAGACGATCAGCAAGGCGCCGAGCAAAGCCGTGACCGTCCCGACCGCGATGCCGGTCGCCAGCATGGCTGAAATAAGCCCGGTATAGATCGGGTGGCGAACGAGACCATATGGACCGGTATCGATGATCCGGTGGCCTTCCTTGCGTGTGATCGCGTTGGACCAGAACCGTCCGAGGTGGATTCGGGCCCACCAGGTGAAAAGGATGCCCGCCAAAGTAAGCCCCGCAAGAAAGTATGTTGCGCCGTTGCCGAGATTCCACAGCGGTTTCTCCCCGAGTATCTCAGCGGTCCAGGGCGTAAGCAGAACGGCGCCCGCCAGGATCGGAATCCGGTACGCGCGCGAGTCCCAGGTCCTGACGTGTTTTTCGGTTCGAGCGGAAAAAAACGAGGCGACAATCCAGCTGATAAGCCAGGCGATCCAGATCAACGCCAGCAATTGCGTGGGCCATGTCGCGGTCCATCCACTCCATGCGAAGGCCAGGATCGGGTTCGCGGTTTGCGTCATGGCTGAATTATATTCCCGATTGCATTCAATTGGCAAACATCGCGCGGGACTAAACAATCTTAATGTTTGAAGCCAAGAAGATAAGTAAGCGTGTCGCGCAAAGCAGGCTCAACCGGCCTTGCCGTGTAGCCAAGTTCACGCTCGGCCTTCTTGCTCGAAAGGTCCGTCGCCCGCAGCGCAATCCGAACGCCCTCAGCGGTGCCTGATGGGGGACGTCGCGTTACGTGGTCGGAGATGAATTCCAGCACGGCGGCGGCCGCCTTTGCCACTCCGCCGGGAACCGGCATGTGGAGGCGGCTTCCGCCACCGATTGCGGTCACCAGCCCAAGAATTTTCTTCAGCGGAATGCTTTCCCCGCCAAGAAGGTAGCGATGACCTGCCTGCCCGCGCTCCATCGCAAGCACCAGCCCGGCCGCGACATCGCGTACATCGACGAGGTTCACGATGAAATCGAGATAAAGTTGAAAACGCCCGCCGAGGAAGTGTCGGAGCATCGCTGTCGGCGGAGTGAGGTTATGATCGTGAGGTCCAATCGGCATTGTCGGAGTGCCAATCACGACCGGAAATCCCGATCGTGCAGCTTGCAGTGCAAGTTGTTCGGCGAGCATCTTCGAACGAGTATACGGACCCGGCATATCGCGGGCCGTCAACAGGCTGTCTTCAACGACATCGTCTGATGGCGGACGGCGAAAAAGGATGGATTCGGTCGAGCAGTGCAAGAAACGTGCAACGCCGCGTTTCCGCGCTGCCGAAATCACGATCTTTGTGCCGCGGCAATTGACTGCATGAAAATCGGTTTTGGTTCGCGCCCACATGCCAGGCAGTCCGGCAAGGTGATAGACCTGGTCGACGTCGCGTAGGCACACATCGATCAGACTCGGATCGAGTACCGAGCCGGCCACATAGTCAACTTCCGGCAGCGCAAACATCGGAGGGCGAATGTCGAGAACTCGCACCTGCCGGCCCCGTCCGACAAGCGTCGACACGAGGTGTTGTCCGATGAAGCCGCTGCCACCAGTGACAAGTATCTTGGTCATGAGCGCGGGAGCTGCTTGCCTTGCCGATCCTCGGAGGAAACTGAGGGGCCGCGAATTGGAGGAACCGGGTTGATGATCGTCGCAAGATCGTGGCGATAACCGAGCGCAATAAACAGCTTTGCCATTACAAACATAGGTCCGAGTAACAGGTGAGTTGGATTATCCACCAGCGCCGGCTGTCGACGTTCGAACACCCGGTGTCCGACGACTTGAAAACCCACGCCGAGCAGGATCAAAACCGCAGAGATCGCCCACACGCCGGCGGCAGTGACATAATTCACGATGATCCCTGCGTTCGAAAGCAATACCAGCGCAACGCCTACGATGGCCGCTCCAATGGGCGCGTCGAGAAGACACCAGTAGATCAGAACAGGCAGGACCATGATGCTGGCAGCGGTGATGCCGCCGCCAAGCGTGTCAATACGCCACAAACTCAAGGGGAGAACCGCAGCCAGAAACAAAAACAGGATACCGAATACATGCATTGCACAGTTGCGCGGATCGCGGTGATATTCCACGTAATCCACAAGCTGGCACTTGAAATAGGCAGTCATGCTACGCTCGCTTCAAATCTCGCGCATTGGCACGGCTTAAATTGCGGAGAAATATCGGCGACGAACGCTGGTTTGCACGCTCTCGCCAGGGGCAAAAGTCGATCGAAGTAGAACTTGCGTTCACGCCAAAGTCAAATGGCGCCAAGCTCCGCCTGAAGTTTCCAACTGTTAGTTGCGGCTACTGCGTGCCAATTTCTCCGCCAATGGCGGATCCGAACAGTTCGCCGTGTTCACCGTTGAACCGCGACATCTGCATCTGCTCGACGGGGAAATAGTCGGTCGCGCTGGTATTGACCTTGATGCCGGGAAGCAGCAACCCGAGTTCGAAATTCTTCAGGTTGGCCGCCTGCCGCATGACGTTCTCGCGCGTGAGATCGTCGCCGCACTGCTTGAGCACCTGAACCATGGTCTGCGCCGTCAAATAGCCGTAGACGCTGAAGGTGCTGGATTTATCGCCTTCCGGAAAATACTTGTCCATGAAGGCCGACCATTCCTTGATGGCCGGATCGTCTTTCCATGTTGGATCAGTAGGATCCTTGAGGTAGTTGCTCGACAGAACGCCCTTGGAGTTCTCAAGGCCAGCCGGCTTGAGCACCGAGCCGACGGAGTTTGAGATACTGGCAAGGAACTGGACCGGCTTCCAGCCGATCTCGGCTGCCTTCCTGATCGCCTGTGCGGCGAATTTGGGCGAGGCCTCGTTGAAAAACACATCGGCGCCGAGTGTTTTCAGCGTGACGATCTGACGATCCACGGTCGGGTCAGTGGGCTCGTAGGGAATTTCCCCAACGATCATACGCTTGGTTGCTTCCTCGCCGAGGCCGTCCTTGAGGCCCTTGAGATAGTCGCGGCCTGAATCGTCATTTTGATAGAGGATGCCGATCTTGCCCTGCGGCAGATTTTGCAGAATGTATTTCGCGTATATCCGCCCCTCGGTCTGGTAGGTGGGTTGCCACCCCATGGTCCAAGGGAAGTTCTTGGGATCGCCGAACTTGGTGGCGCCGGTGGCCACGAACAGTTGCGGCACCTTTTTGTCATTGAGGTACTTCTGGATCGCGTTATTGGTTGGCGTTCCCAAGCTCTGAAAAATCAGCAGCACCTCATCGCTCTCCACGAGCTTGCGCGCTTGCTCCACGGTCTTTGCCGGGCTGAAGCTATCATCATAAGAAACGAAGTTGATCTTTCGTCCGTTGATGCCCCCTTCAGCGTTGAGTCTCTTGAAAAAAGCGTCTTGCGTCCGGCCAATCAATGCATAGGCGGACAGCGGCCCGCTGTAGGGCATGATGTTGCCGAGCTTGATCTCGGTGTCGCTGACGCCGGGATCATATTTCTTCTGCGCCGCCGCAGGACAGGTGCCCAGTAAAACGCAGGCCAGGATAGATCCAAGTATGATGCCGCGTGACTGCGCCATGTCGCCCCCCTTGATGTAGTCGGCTATTCGCCGATCGTGCTCATAGTCTAGGAGTTAAAGATTGAAGCTGTCCAGTTGCGAAAACGCCAGCCTCCCGGAATCTGAGCAGTTGAAAGCTCTGCGCGGGCATTCGCGCTCGCCGGAGGCTGGCGTCACCGGAAAGTTGGTGTAGGCTCGCGCCAAACAACGGGTAGCAAGCTCGGTCTGACGGGGAGAAACATGAACGTAAAAAAACAAATTCTGTGGTACCTCACCTTTACCCTCACCGGCATTGCTGCAGCAGGCCTGGTTTCCACATTTTCAGCTCTTGCGAGCGCGCAGCAGGCAGCGGCAGCCGTCGATGATGACAACATAGGCGGTGTGGTGCGCGGGCCGGGCGGCCCCGAAGCGGGCGTTTGGGTTATCGCCGCGACCACCGAATTGCCGACCAAATTCGCCAAGATCGTTGTCACCGACGAGCAGGGCCGCTTTGTGATTCCAGACCTGCCGCCGAAGGTGAACTACGAGGTGTGGGTCCGCGGCTATGGTCTGGTGGATTCGCCCAAACTGCGCGCGAAGCCCGGCCAGCAGCTTAGCCTCGCGGCGGTCCCGGCGCCGAATGAGGCGGCCGCGGCACACTATTACCCCGCGCTCTACTGGTTCACCATGATGAAGCTTCCGCCGGCCAAGGATTTCGGTGGCAGCAGCGATATCCCGAAAGACATCACCCAAGATATCTGGCGCCAGCGCATGAACAATGTCGATTGCGTCGGATGCCATCAGCTTGGCCAGGAATCCACGCGCACGATCCCCGCGGCGTTTGGCGAATTCAAATCCGGCGAGGAGGCATGGATGCGCCGCGTCAGCTCCGGGCAAACCGGCGAATGGATGGTGAACCGGCTTGCCGGGCAGCTCGGGGGTGTGCCGTTCAAGTATTTCGGTGATTGGACCGATCGGGTTGCCAAAGGTGAACTGCCCAAGAACAAACCAGAGCGGCCATCCGGGATCGAGCGCAACGTTGTCATCTCCTCATGGGAGTGGGCGACCGAGAAACATTTCGTCCACGACCTGATTTCGTCGGACCGCCGCAATCCGGGCGTCAATGCCTACGGTCCGCTGTTCGGCTCGAATGAATACTCCTCCGACGACATGCCGATCCTCGATCCGAAGACGCACAAGGTGAGCTTCTTCAAAATGCCGGTCGCCGATCCGAAGATGCCGGAAATGTTTGGGCCGCCGCTGCATCCCAATGCCACGCTCAAACCGGTTGGCGCTTCGGCCTACTGGGGCGACGAGAAAATCTGGAACCAGCGCTCCAACAATCACAACGGCATGTTTGACAGCAAGGGCCGGGTCTGGTTCGCCGCTTCAGTGCGCGGCATCGATAATCCGGCGTTTTGCAAAAAGGATTCCGATCACCCGTCCGCGAAGGCGTTTCCGATCGATCGCTCGGGGCGGCAAGCCTCCATGCTCGATCCCAAGACAATGAAGTACAGCTTCATCGATACCTGCTTTGGCACTCATCATCCGCAGTTCGGCTATGACGCCGACGATACATTGTGGTTCTCCGGGACCGGCCCCGTGGCCGGCTGGGTCAATACCAAAATCTGGGATGAGACCGGCGATGCCATCAAGGCGCAAGGCTGGGCGCCGTTCGTTCTCGACACCAATGGCAATGGCACGGTCGACGAATACACCGAACCCGGCGCGCCGGCACAGGCCGGCAAGGATATGCGCGTCGCGGGCTCGGGCCCCTATGCCGTGATGCCGCATCCAACCGATGGCTCGGTTTGGTACACCGTCAACGTATTCGTCGGTACACCCGGCTTCATGCGCTTCGACCCGAAAACGAAACTGTCGGAGTTTTATGCGATCCCAAAAGAAGGCATCGGCGTCCGCGGCGGCGACATCGACAAGAACGGCGTACTCTGGGGCTCAGGCTCAAACGGAACGCTGATCAGTTTCGATCGCCGTAAATGCAAGAATCCGCTCAACGGGCCGAACGCGACCGGCAATCACTGCCCCGAAGGATTTGCTTATTACAAGTATCCGGGCCCGGGCTTCGAGGGACTCGAAAACACCAGCGCCGAGGCGAGCTACTATACCTGGGTAGATCATCACAACACGGTAGGCCTCGGCGCCAATATCCCGATTTCCACAGCCAACCTCAATGATGGATTCGTTGCCTACAAGGACGGACAAATGGTGATGCTTCGCATCCCCTACCCGTTGGGTTTTTTCGCCAAGGGCCTGGACGGGCGCATTGACGATCCAAACGCGGGTTGGAAGGGGCGCGGGCTCTGGAGTACGAGCGGTGATCGCACGCCTTGGCTGATGGAGGGCGGCAAGGGTTCAAAGCCGCGCGCCGTTCATATCCAGATACGCCCTGATCCGCTTGCAAAATAGACGCGCGAACACGACGTACATGTCATCTTTGCAGCGCACGCCTCTCGCTGTGGCCGAGCGACCCCGACCATT
>VAZS01000428.1 GCA_005884855.1 Alphaproteobacteria bacterium
CGAGGAATGGGACGATCCTCTGATCAGCGGCATCGGGTGGGTATCCGAATTGGTCGAAATCGCCGGCGGACAAGACGTGCTGCCAAACCTGCGGTTTCAACAAGCTGCAAAGGATCGGATCGTTTCGGCCGATCTGGTGCGCGATGCGGCGCCTGACGTGATCCTGGCATCGTGGTGCGGCAAGAAAGTCGTGCCCGAAAAGATCAGAAATCGGCCCGGCTGGAGCGAAATTCCTGCTGTCCGCAACGGCCGGATCGTCGAAATCAAATCGCCGCTGATCCTGCAGCCCGGCCCCGCCGCGCTGACGGACGGGTTGGATGCGATCGTGTCGGCGCTGTGGCCCGCCGTTATACCTTCTCGACCCCGCACCATTGCGCAATGAACAGTGCCGTGGCCTCGGTTGATTTCCGCAGCGAGTCCAGGTCGACATACTCGTTAAAGCCATGCATCGCCGCGCCGCTGGCCCCGAAGCAAAGGCTGGGGATGTTGTAGTTCAGTCCGTAGAACCTCGTGTCGGTAAGCGCGGTGAACACGAGGTCTGAAACAGTGCCGCCATAGACGGCGCTGTACGCCTTTCCGAAAGCGGCCTCCGCCTGCGCTGAATCCTTCAGTTCATATCCCTCCGACAAGAACCCGGACCATTCGACGTGCGGCGGATTGTTGGAGAGAAATCGATGATCGCGTGCAGCGGTGGAGATGCAGGCAAGAATCTCGGCCTGGCAGTCGGCGACCGACCAGCCCGGCAGTATCGCGATCCGGCAATCGACGTCGCACCAAGCCGGCACGCTGGAGGCCCAGTCGCCGCCCTTGATGATGCCGGGATTGAAGTTGATCGGATGGGTTACGGCCTTGAAATGCCGATCGCTCTTCGCGCGCTCGTTCCATTCGGCCTCGAGTTTTTCCAGCGCGTGCACAAGATGGTAGGCTGCCGTGATCGCGTTCGAGCCTGCACCGGCCTCGAACACATGCACGGGATGACCGCGCACTTTCAGGCGAAACCAGATCACGCCGACCTGCGAGCGAACCATCTTGCCGGAAGTCGGCTCGGGAATGAAACAAGCGTCGGCGCGATAGCCGCGCTGCAAGGTTGAAAGAGCACCCACCCCAGTGCTTTCTTCCTCGATCACGGATTGGAAGTGAATGCGCGCGGTCGGCTTGAGCCCTGCGGCTTTGATCGCGTCCAGCGCATAAAGTGCGCCGATCGTGCCGGACTTCATATCGCAAGCGCCCCGGCCGTACATCTTGCCGTCCTTTATCACCGGTGAAAACGGCGGCGTCTCCCACATGTCGAGCGGCCCGGCGGGCACGACATCGCAATGGCCCTGCAGGATCAGCGACTTCCCACCAATTGTAGCAGGCCGGTAGGTGCCGACCACGGTCCGCGCCTTGGAGAAGTCATGCTGGATCGGACCGAAGCCGCGCAAATCTTTCAACTCGTCGACGTTGATATGCCAATCGTCGACCTCGTAGCCGCGCTGCCGCAAGAGATCGCCCATCATGTCCTGGCACGGGCCTTCCGCGCCGCGAGTCGAAGGAATCGCGACAAAGTCCCTTGTGGTCGCAAGCTGCGCGTCGAAATTTGCATCGACAGCGTCGATAATTCTTTGATGGCTATCGGTCGCGTTCATTTTCGCTGCGGTTCCGGCGTCGCTTTTAGAATCGGCTGTGCGCCAATACACTGCGCAATGAGATTTGGCGCACCATGGAGACACGGATGGCGATCAACCGCAATATCCTCAGAACATGACAGCCTCACAGATCAGACGTCTTTCGTTGCTGCTGGTTAGCGCCCTGGCGCTCGGGCTGGCCGCGACATCGGCGAGAGCGGAACAGGTGTCGCGCGAGCAGGACATCGTCAATTTGCGGCTAGGACAGCGCATTCTTGTCGACGATGGATCGTGCGCCGCCGGTCAGATCAAGGAAGTCTCCGGCACCAAAATGACCGGAAACGGAATCCTTCGCGCACAGAAATGTGTTCCGCGGCTCGGACCCAACAGATGATGGATTCGCCTCGTTCCCGGCGCTTGCCGCGCAAAATTCGATCAGTGAATGAACTCGCCGCATTTTTGCACCGTGCCGTCGGCGGCGCCCCAGGGCATGATCGGGACCGAGGAAGTGGAATTCTTCGGTGAGCCTTCGATCAGCCTGTCCGAATAGACCATGTAGACCAGCACGTTCCGCTTGGCATCGCAGCCACGCACGATCTGCATTTTCTTGAAGAATAACGAGCGCCTCTGCCGGAACATGTCTTCGCCCTGCTCCGACTTGCCCTTGAAATGGATGGGGCCGATCTGCCGGCATGCCAGCGAGATATCCGACACTTCCTCCGCGACCCCGAGCCAGCCCTTCACGCCACCTCTTTCGGGCACCGTGAAATGACAAGCGACGCCCTCCACTTCCGGGTCATCGAGACCATAGGTCGCAAGCTTGTCGTTTGGAGTGAGCCACTTGAACACGGTCGAGCGGCGGAAGATCAGGTCCGGTTCGTCGGCCGAGAAAGCCGCGGATCCCGGCCAGAGCGACAGAACCAGCACCAGCAAACCAAACGCTTTCCATATCGTGTGATTCGAATTTCCGACCTTGGGTGTCATGTCTGTCTCCGTTGCCAAGCTTCAATCCATGTAAGTGTCGAGGAGCCCCGCAGAAAGGCGGGCACGGCCATCCACCGCAGCGAATGCTCAGCTTGCCGACGCCAAGACAACAGATGCCGTGAGCCATAACATCATTGATAACCGGCGGTTCTCCAGTCAGGCTATCCTGAGTTGCGGGTAACAGAGGGCACCCCCATGATCAGCCGCAGAATGATCCTCAGCGCTGCAGTGAGTACGCTTGCAGCCCCGGCCTCCACGGAAGCGGCTCGCGCACAGGCCGCGATGAGCCGAATCACCGCCTATGCGTTTTCGTTTCCCGCCCTCGCCGGCAGCGATATCAGCCTGGCTGATTATGCCGGACGTCCGTTGCTGATCGTCAACACCGCCTCGCTCTGCGGCTACACGCCGCAATATGCCGGGTTACAGCAATTGTGGACCGAGTTTCACGATCGGGGCCTGGTGATCATTGGCGTTCCCTCCAACGATTTCGGCGGCCAAGAGCCTGGCGGCGCTTACGAGATCGTCGAGACTGCGCGCCAACAATACGGCGCTACCTTTCCGATTACGGCCAAAGCCGTGGTGAAGGGCTCGCTTGCGCATCCTTTCTACAAATGGGCTGCGCTGGCTCGTCCGAAGGAGGTCCCGCGTTGGAACTTCCACAAATATCTGATCGGCCGAGACGGCTATATCGCCGAAGTCTTCCCCGAGACCGTCGAACCGTTGGACACGCGTATCAAGACAGCTATCGCGCGGGCGCTCGCCGAGACCTGACGTGGTATTTTTTGGCTTGAGTTAACCTGTTCACCGAGAAATCCGCGGGCGGGGATAAAATCCATTGCCGTGGCGGCGCAGGTCCAACTAGGCTAGCATCGAGACGGCAGGAGCCCGCTCGGCATGGCGAAAGCTGGGCTGTCGGCAGCGGATCAGTTTAAGGGGGAGCAAGATGCGCATTGGGACAGGATTGATCTTTGCAGGTGCCGTTTCACTGCTCGCGTCGAGCGCGGCATGGTCGCAGTTAGCAGGCAATAAGAGCGCAGCGGCTCCGCAAGCCGCTCCTTCCGTCACCGCGCCAGCGCCGGCGAAAGCTGCGTGCGCAAATCCCAACGCGCTTGGAATTGGCCGCACCGTCGAAATCGATACCACGGGAGGACCGGGCTTCGGTTTCGAGCACTTCAAGCAACTGGATTTCCTGCGCGATCATGAAGTTGTCCTGACCTTCGATGACGGGCCGTGGCCGGTCAATACCCCCTCTGTTTTGAAGACACTCGCGGACGAATGTACCACCGGCGTTTTCTTTCCGATCGGCAAACACGCGACCTACTATCCCGAAATCCTGAAGCAAGTTGCGGCTGCCGGGCATACCGTCGGCTCGCATACCTGGTCGCATGCCAATCTGAATAACAAGAAACTGAATGGGGAGCAGCGCAAGGAAGAAATCGAAAAGGGCTTCAGTGCCGTCAAATGGGCGCTTGGCGGCTCACCAGCGCCCTTCTTCCGCTTCCCCGCGCTGCAGCATCCGCCGGAAATGGTCACCTATCTGGGCAGCCGCAACGTCGCGATTTTCTCGTGCGACCTCGACTCCTTCGACTTCAAGGCGAGCAAGCCGCAAACCGTTATCGACAGCGTAATGAGGAAAGTCGACAAGCTCGGCAA
>VAZS01000429.1 GCA_005884855.1 Alphaproteobacteria bacterium
CATCGGCTGGATGAAGACCCGCAACATGGTCAAGGCGAACGTACTGCGGGACAATGTGGCCGCGATCTCCTGCGGGATCTGCAACGGAACGCCGGTGCTCGATCTCGACTATGCCGAGGATTCGGAGGCCGATACCGACGCTAATTTCGTGATGACGGGCGAGGGACGCATCATAGAGGTGCAGGGCACCGCTGAAAAGACGCCTTTCTCGCAAGACGAATTTCTCGCTTTGATGGCGTTGGCGCGCAAAGGCGTGGCGCGGCTGGTGGACTTGCAGAAAATTGCCGTGGCGTGACTTGGGCTCGCTCTTGGGATCGCTCTTGGGCTCGCGCGCTCCGCGGCATAAACTCTTAGGCTAAAGAGCACATGCACCGTCGAATCAGAGGCAAGCTGGTGATCGCGACTCACAATCCGGGCAAGCTCGCCGAGATGCGCGAGCTGTTGGCCCCGCACGGCGTCGAGGCGATCGCGGCCGGCGCCCTCGGCCTGGCCGAACCCGAGGAGAGCGGCGATACATTTCGCGCCAATGCCCGGATCAAGGCGGTCGCCGCGGCAAAGGCGGCGCAGCTTCCGGCATTCGCCGACGATTCCGGATTGGTGGTGGACGCGCTCGACGGCGCGCCTGGAATCCTGTCGGCGCGCTGGGCCGGTGCAGCAAAGGACTTTACCGCGGCGATGACCAGGATCGAACGCCTGCTCGCCGAACGCGGCGCAAAGGAGCCTTCGCAGCGCAAGGCGCATTTCGTTTCCGCGCTCTGCGTCGCGTGGCCCGACGGCCACATCGAGCAAGTCGAAGCACGCGCCGACGGCACGCTGGTGTGGCCGCCCCGCGGCAACGCCGGGTTCGGCTATGATCCGATGTTTTTGCCCGATGGATACACCCGCACCTTCGGCGAGATGACCAGCATCGAGAAGCACGGTTTGCCGCCGCTGGGCCTCGGCCTGTCGCATCGCGCCCGCGCATTCGTAAAGCTGGCGGAGATCTGCCTTGGGTAGTCCCTGCTCCGAGCCGACCCGGTCAGCGCCAGCGCCACAACCCGAAGCGTTCGGCGTTTACTTGCATTGGCCGTTTTGCTTGTCGAAATGTCCGTATTGCGATTTCAACAGCCATGTCCGCCATGCCCCCATCGACGAGGAACGATTTGCGCGCGCGTTCGCTCGCGAAATCGAAACCACCGCGGCGCGCTCGCCTGGCCGGAAGGTGTCCTCGATTTTTCTTGGCGGCGGCACGCCTTCGCTGATGCGGGCGCAGACTGTCGGCGCGATCCTGGATTCGATAGCCAAGCACTGGCGCGTCGCTTCGGATGTAGAGGTCACGCTGGAAGCAAATCCTACCAGCGTCGAGGCCATGCGATTCGCCGGTTACCGCGCGGCCGGCGTCAACCGGGTTTCGCTGGGTGTGCAGGCGCTGGACGACGTCTCGCTTAAAACGCTGGGACGCCTCCACAGCGCGCGCGAAGCGCTGGATGCCGTCGCGATCGCGCGCAAGGCCTTCGAGCGCTATTCGTTCGATCTGATCTACGCCCGGCCCGATCAAACGCCGGGGATGTGGGCGGATGAATTGAATCTCGCGATCGCCGAGGCGGCGGAGCATCTGTCGCTCTATCAATTGACGATTGAAGAGGGCACGCCGTTCTTCGGCTTGCATGCCGCTGGCAAACTGAAAACGCCGGACGAAGCGACGGCGCGCGCGCTCTACGACGTGACTCAAGACGTTTGCGCGCGACATGGCTTGCCTTCTTACGAAATTTCCAATCACGCGCGCGCCGGCGCTGAATGCCGGCACAACCTGGTTTACTGGCGCGGCGAGGAATATGCCGGCATTGGTCCCGGCGCACATGGCAGGCTCGATATCGACGGTATCCGCCACGCTATCGCCACGGAAAAGCGCCCGGAGGCGTGGCTGATGCGCGTCGAAGCCACTGGCCATGGCGTCGTCTCCGACGATCCCCTCAATAGTGAAGAGCGCGGCGACGAATTTCTCCTGATGGGCTTGCGGCTCGCTGAAGGAATCGATCCGCAGCGTTATGCGGCGCTATCGGGCCGCGCGCTCGATCCGGATCGGATCGCAGTGCTGCGGGAGGAAGGCGCCATTACTGTGGACGAAACGGGACGGCTGCGGGTCACGCAAGCCGGTTTTCCCGTACTCGATGCCGTAGTGGCTGATTTGGCGGCCTAGAAACGACGCGGGTCAAACTACGTCCCAAAACTCTCTACGCTCCAAAACTCTTGGGCGAGCCCGCAACTGCCACGCCGCCGCCGGATGCAGCGCGCATAATGGCCAGGCCCCGCTCGTTGCTGCCGTCCGGACGGAACCGAAACAGACCGTCGATGCCGGCAAAGCCGGAAGGATTGGTCAGAACGTCAGCCGAAAGACGTTGCGGGCCCTGTGTTCGCGCTAATGCCGCGACCAGCGCCACCGCGTCATAGGCCAAGGTCGCGGTTCGCACGGGATCGGTCCCGAATTTGGCGCGGTAACGGCTGGAGAAGCTGCGAAAACCCGCGGAATCCGGCGCGGCGTAAAGGCCGCCCTGCAGGGACGCGTTTGCATAGACCCGCGGATTGTCCCAAAGCCCGGTGCCGAGCAGCTGGATATTCTTAAGGTTGGCGCCTGCCGCGGTCAGCGCGTCCGCCACTGCGACCACCGACTCGCCATCGTCCGCTATGAAAAGTGCATCGGCGGAGCCGAGCGCCTGCGCCACGGTCCGCGCTGCTGTCGCGCGATCGGTGCCGTATTTTTCGAATGCGATGATCCGACCGCCGCGCCGCCCGACCGCTTGCTTGAAGCTCGCCTCTACCACATTGCCGTAGGCATTTTCCGGCAGCAGCGCCGCGAAGGATTTTTTTCCAACGCTCGCCGAGTATTCGACGATACGGTTGACGTCGGACTCCGGCAGGAAGCTCAGGAGATACACGCCGCGTTGCTCGAGCGCCTGTTGCGTTCCCTGCTGGGCGCCTTGCGGACTGCCGGCATCATCCTTGATCAGCAGTTGGATATTCGGATTCTGGAATTCCGCCAGCGCCATCTCCGCGGCATTTTTCATCGATTGTGCCGCGACGGCGGCATTGCCGGATGCCGACAACGGCAGGATCAATCCTACCTTGACCTGCCCGTTACCAACCGCGAGCGGCTCCTGCGGCGAACCAGAGGCGCCAGGCGAACCGGACGACCCGGAGAACTGGCTAAGCGTCTGTTGCACACCGGCGCATGCCCCAAGCAGCGGCGCGCCGATGATCAATCCGACCGCGCTCCGGCGGGTGGCCCCGGAAGCCTTCGATTTGGGTTTGAGCGGCCCCACCATCACATCTCTTCTCCTGACCGACCCAAACCGCCAGGATGTCCACCTGCCAATCAGGAGGCTGGATTCAGGCATATTGTCGGCGAATAGTTAACCGAAACAAAAGGATTATGGCAGTGCGGCGTGGTCGCGTCACAACGCCGCTTCCCCAGCCGTTGTGAAGCACCATGTTTGCTGGCCCAGTATCGTGGCGTTAGTGCTGTGTTCCCTCTAGATTGCCATTATGCGCGCAAAAGCTGCTTCGATAAATAGACCCGAAGGCACGGCGGAAGGCGGATCGCGCACATTTTCCGTCGCTGGCCACGTCCTGAGCGCGCCAAAGCCGGCCCCCGGCCTGTATGTGGTGGCAACCCCGATCGGCAATCTCGGCGATGTCACCTTGAGGGCCCTGGAAACCTTGGCCGGGGTGGACATCATCGCCTGTGAGGATACCCGCATCACCCGACGGCTGACCGAGCGGTATGGCATCACAGCGGTCCTCAAACCCTATCACGAACACAACGCCGCGCTGGCGCGGCCGAAGATCCTGGAACGGCTGGCGCAGGGCGAATCGATCGCCCTGGTGTCGGATGCGGGCACGCCGCTGATTTCTGACCCCGGTTTCAAGCTGGTGCGCGAAGTCTCCGCGGCGGGTCACCGGGTGATCGCGCTACCTGGGCCGTCATCGGTGCTCAACGCGCTATCGGTGGCGGCACTACCCACCGACCGGTTTTTCTTCGAAGGATTTCTACCGCCGAAGCAGACCGCGCGGCGCGCGCGGATCAGCGAACTTTCGCGAATCGACGCGACGCTTGTGCTGTTCGAATCCGGAACGCGGGTGCAAGATAGCCTCCGCGATCTTGCCGAGGCGATGGGTATGCGCCTTGCCGCGATCTGTCGAGAGATGACCAAGCTGCATGAGGATGTCAGGCGCGCGCCGGTCGCGGAACTGGCGCGATCGGCCGACACGCTGGAGACGCGCGGGGAATTCGTGCTGGTGATAGGGCCTCCCGCCGCGGATGCGCAAACCATGACCAAGGACGCCGTTGACGAACTGCTGCGATCTTCGCTTCAACGCGACAGCCTCAAGGATGCGGTCGCGCATGCGGTGGAACTGTCCGGCCGGCCGCGCCGCGAAATCTACGCACGCGCGCTCGCGCTCGCAAAGGAAATACCAGCGAAAGGCGAGCATGGCCGAGAGTGACGGTGCCACACCGCCCGAGAAAATTGCAAAGCCCGCCTCGCCCGCCCGCGTTGCCGCGTTTCGGACCGGTGTCTCCGCCGAGAGCCGTGCCGCCGCTTTTCTGATGGCAAAAGGTTATCGCATCCTGGAGAAACGTTTTCGCACGCGGTATGGCGAGATCGACATTGTCGCGCGGCGCCGCAATCTGGTGGCGTTCATTGAGGTCAAGGCCCGCGCGAGCCTCGATGAGGCAGCCTACGCAGTCACGGCGCGCCAGCAGGTTCGCATCGTCGCGGCTGCACAGGCCTGGCTGATGGCGCATCCCGAACATGCCGATTTCGATCTGCGTTTTGATGCCGTGCTGATTGCGCCGCGACGGCTTCCGAGGCATTTGTTGGCGGCATTCGACGCGAGCACCTGATTCCTTCATCAATCTCCATTCCACAAATTGATCCCACCGAAGCAACCTGCGGACCCGGGCCATGAAACTGAATGTCGCCGTCCAGATGGA
>VAZS01000017.1 GCA_005884855.1 Alphaproteobacteria bacterium
CGTTCATTTCAAGGACCAGCTCGTCGACGGACTTCGAACTTTCAACCAGTTTGCTCAGCGCCTGCCGGTAGTCTTCGAGCAGTGCGGTCGCATCCTTCAGGCCCTGCAGGATTTTCTCGTCACTCGAGGAAATGGCTTGCAGTGCGTTCTCCACAAATTTAAGCCGCGCCATGGCGCTGGCAGCGACGGTCTGGTCCGAATTGACGACGAAGGTATTGGCGAGCGCTGTCACGGCCTGAAACTGCTCGATCACCTTTTTCGCACCGAACTGGATCACCTGAAGCTCCGTCTCGTTCGCATTACTGGGGAGATCGTCCAGCTTGTAACGCAACATGTTGGCGCCGCGCGCAAGCTGGTTTTGCACCAATAGCGAACTCTCCCGTTTGACCTTCAAAATGTCGGCAAAAATCTTGTTGAAGATCTGGAATTCGCGGCCCAGCCGCGTGACCTGCTCTAGCCGCGCCGGATTGGTGGTCCCTTTCATCGACTGGGTGATGCCGTCCTTGAGACTGGTCTCTATCGCCAGCGTCGCCGTGGCGTCGACTTCTTTTCCGGTTACAACGTAATAGCGCGCGAGCATCTGGTACGAAATCAGCTCGCGATCGATATTGCGTGCCAGATCGGCTTCCCAAACGCTGTTGCGGTAAGTCGCGACACCGGTGGAGACACGCTCAAATCCGAGATAGGCAAAACCCATGCTGACCGTGGAGATGACCAGCACGACCGTAAATCCGAGCATTACTTTGCCGCGAAATCGCAGTGTTGGGAGCTTTATCCATGCCAACTTCAAACCCACCCCGGACCTCCCAGCCACTCTTCCAACCAAAGACGGATCGGGAAGCGCGAAGCTCCCGAGCCCAATGCCGAGAATTAACGCAGAATTGATAAAGGGACGTAAATTTGAGCACATCGGCGACCCAACCACAGGGCAGCGTGGTCTCGGCCTCGGGCCCGATCTCAAGTCCGGGTATCGAGGCAGTGGCACAAAGTTGCGCGCTTCGCTTTGTCGACGCGTGTCGCCGGCGGTCCTGCGGGAGCGGATGCTGCCGATCGGGGGCCTTGGACGATACCGCGACGAAATTCCTTGTTGCAAAGTCTCGCGGCGGTGCTTCTAATCGGAGAAACTAAAAAAGACGGGGAGGTATCGAGCGTGTCTACAGTCAACTTGACGGTAAATGGCAAGCCGGTCTCGGCCAACGTAGAGGACCGGACCCTTCTTGTTAATCTTCTGCGCGATCATCTGAACCTGACCGGAACGCATGTTGGCTGTGACACCAGCCAGTGCGGCGCCTGTGTGGTGCATATCGATGGCCAGGCGGTCAAATCCTGCACGGTGCTGGCCGGGCAGGCTAGCGGCGCTAATGTCACCACCATCGAGGGCATCTCCAACGGAGACGAATTGCATCCGATGCAGGCCGCGTTCCGCGACAATCACGGGCTACAGTGCGGTTATTGCACGCCGGGCATGATCATGTCGGCAATCGACATCGTCAACCGCTACGGCGGCAAGCTTGACGAGGACACTGTCCGACACGAGCTGGAAGGCAATATCTGCCGCTGCACCGGCTACCACAATATCGTGAAATCGGTGCTCGATGCCGCTGGTCGCATGAGCGTAGCGCAGGCCGCGGAATGATTCCCGATCCGCCGGGATCAGGACGTTGAAATTTCAAAAGTTGGCTGCAATCCGCGCTCACAGATTTTTTCGCGCGAGGTGAAACGGCCCGACAGGGAGAAATGCGATGGGTGTTGAAGGTATCGGCGCCAGCGTAGTGCGCAAGGAAGATCGTCGTTTCGTTACAGGCAAGGGCCGCTACGTCGATGATATCAAGCTCGTGGGCATGACCCATGCCTATTTCGTCCGCAGCCCCCACGCCCATGCCAAAGTAAAGAGCATCGACAGCTCGGCAGCCATGAAAATGCCGGGCGTGGTCGGCGTTTTGACCGGCAAAGAGATCGTCGACGACAAGATCGGCAATCTCATCTGCGGCTGGGCGATTACGTCCAGGGACGGCACACCGATGAAGATGGGCGCATGGCCGGCGATGGCGCCGGAGACCGTTCGTTTCGTGGGACAGGCGGTCGCGGTTGTAATAGCCGAGACCAAGAACCAGGCGCACGATGCGGCTGAGGCGGTCGTCGTCAATTACGAAGAACTTCCGGCCGCCGCCGACATTCGCGCGGCAATCAAGCCGGGCGCGCCGCAGTTGCATCCGGAGGCGCCGGGCAACGTGATCTACGATTGGACCCTTGGCGACGAGGCGGCGACGGACACGGCGTTCAAGTCCGCCGCCAACGTGGTCTCGCTCGACATCACCAACAACCGGCTGGTGCCGAATGCGATGGAGCCGCGCGCGGCGATCGCCGACTATAACGATGCCGAAGAGCATTTCACGCTGTATACGACATCGCAGAATCCGCATGTCGCGCGTCTGGTGTTGTCGGCTTTCTATAATGTCGCGCAGGAGCATAAGCTGCGGGTAGTTGCGCCTGACGTCGGCGGCGGTTTCGGTTCGAAGATCTTCATCTATCCGGAAGAGATGGTGGCGTTGTGGGCTTCCAAGAAGGTGCGGCGGCCAGTGAAGTGGACCGGCGACCGCTCCGAGGCGTTCCTGACCGACGCTCATGGCCGCGATCACCTCACCAAAGCCGAAATGGCCTTCGACGCCAGCAACAAGATCATCGGGCTGCGCGTCAAGACCTATGCCAATCTCGGCGCCTACATGTCGCTGTTCTCCTCGTCGGTGCCGACCTATCTCTATGCGACGCTGCTGTCCGGCCAGTACAACATTCCCAACATTTTCGCCGAGGTGATCAGCGTCTATACCAACACCGTTCCGGTTGATGCGTACCGCGGCGCAGGCCGGCCCGAAGCAAGCTTCGTCGTGGAACGGCTGATGGAGACCGCGGCGCGGCAGTTGAAGGTGGATCCGGCCGAGTTGCGGCGGAAGAATTTTATCACCGCTTTCCCGCACCAGACGCCGGTGATCATGGCTTACGACATCGGCGATTTCGGCGCCTCGCTCGACGCCGCGTTAAAGGCGATCGATTACTCCGGCTTCCCCGCGCGCAAGGACAAAGCAAAGAAGGAAGGCAAGCTCCGCGGCATCGGCTTCTCATGTTACATCGAGGCCTGCGGCATCGCCCCTTCGAAAGCGGTCGGCAGCCTGGGCGCCGGTGTCGGTCTGTGGGAATCGGCCGAAGTCCGCGTCAATCCGGTCGGCACCATCGAAATCCTCACGGGATCGCACAGCCACGGCCAGGGGCACGAAACCACGTTCTGCCAATTGGTCGCGGAGCGCTTGGGCGTTCCGATCAGTCAGGTCCAGATCGTGCACGGCGATACCGACAAAGTGCAGTTCGGGATGGGTACCTATGGTTCGCGCTCGGCCGCCGTCGGCTTGACGGCGATCCTCAAGGCAATGGAGAAGGTCGAATCCAAGGCCAGGAAAATCGCCGCCCACCAGCTTGAGGCTTCCGAGGACGACATCGTCATCGAGAATGGCGCATTCAAAGTCACGGGCACCGACAAATCGATTGCGCTACCGATGGTGGCGCTCGCCGCCTACACCGCGCACAACCTGCCCGATGGAATGGAGCCGGGCCTCAAGGAGGGCGCGTTCTACGATCCGACGAATTTCACGTTTCCGGCGGGCGCATACATCTGCGAACTCGAAGTCGATGCCGGCACCGGAAAGACCGGCTTTGTCAATTTTGTCGCGGCCGACGATTTCGGCCGGCTGATCAATCCGATGATCGTCGAGGGCCAAGTCCATGGCGGGCTGGCGCAGGGGATCGGACAGGCCCTGCTGGAAGGCGCCGTATATGACGCAAGCGGCCAGCTCGTGACCGCGTCGTTCATGGACTACACCATGCCCAGGGCCGACGATCTGCCGTCGTTCAAGCTGAACCACACCACGACGCTGTGTCCGGGCAACCCGCTCGGCGTCAAGGGTTGCGGCGAAGCCGGTGCCATCGGCGCATCAGCCGCCGTGATCAACGCCATCACGGATGCGATCGGCAACAACAAGCTCGAAATGCCAGCGACACCCGACCGGGTGTGGCACGCCATTCATGGCAACGCCTAGGGGTGTCTTGAACCGGGCCGAAGCCAGCTCGCGTGAGAAGCACAACCCGAATAGAATGAGGGAAACCTGTCATGTACCAGACGACCTATCATTGTCCGTCCAGCGTCGAGGAAGCCGCCGCGCTATTCGGCAAGGGCTCCGACTCCAAATATCTCGCTGGCGGTCACACCTTGATACCCGTGATGAAGCAGCGGCTGGCCGCGCCATCCGACGTGATCGATCTTGGCAAGATCAAGGAGCTGGTCGGGATCGAGGTCTCCGCCGATGCGCTGATCATCAAGGCCGCCACCACTTATTTCGATATCCTGCGAAGCGCGGAAGCAAAGAAAGCGATCCCGGCCATCGTTCATCTGGCTTCCGTGCTCGGCGACCCTCAGGTGCGCTATCGCGGCACCATTGGCGGTTCGATCGCGAACAACGATCCAGCAGCTGATTTCCCGGCCGCCGTGCTGGCGCTCGGCGCAACCGTAAAAACCAACAAGCGTTCGATATCGGCGGACGATTTCTTCAAGGGCCTGTTCGCCACAGCGCTTGACGACGGCGAGATCATCACCGCGATCTCATTTCCGAATCCTGCCAAGGCGGGCTATTCGAAAATGCGCCATCCGGCGTCACGGTTCGCGCTCACCGGCGTGTTCGTGGTCAAGACCAAATCGGGCGACGTTCGCGTCGCCGCCACCGGTGCATCACAGGACGGTGTGATGCGGGTGCCAGCGGTCGAGGCGGCATTGAAGGCGAACTGGGCGCCGGGAGCGCTGGAGAACGTCACAATTTCCGCCGAGGGCCTGCTGAGCGATATCCACGGATCGTCATCCTATCGCGCCAACCTGGTCAAGGTGATGGCGCAACGCGCGGTCACCGCGGCCGGCTGATCGTAAGCTCACCCCGGCCAAGCAGCAGGCAACGACGCGCGCGGCGCATTTTGCGTTGTTCGGTTCAAAAAGGCGCTTGCCACCCTCCCCGCCAAGCCCGACAATTTCGCCAACAAAGAACCACGCCGGGAGGCCCAATGAAATTCGGGATTTTCTACGAACATCAGCTTCCGCGGCCGTGGAACGAGGGCGACGAGTTCAGGCTTTTTCAAGAGGCGCTCGATCAAGTCGAGCTCGCCGACAAGCTCGGCATCGATTACGCATGGGAAGTCGAACATCATTTTCTCGAAGAATATTCGCACTCCTCAGCACCTGAAATATTCCTTGCGGCATGTTCGCAGCGCACCAAGAAAATCCGCCTCGGCCACGGCATCTGCCTGATGCCGCCGAAATATAACCATCCGGCGCGGGTCGCGGAGCGGATTGCTACGCTCGATCTCGTCTCCAATGGCCGTGTCGAATTTGGTACTGGCGAGAGCGCCTCGTTGATGGAGCTTGGCGGATTCAATGTCGGCCTCGATCCGGTTGAGAAACGGCGGATGTGGAAAGAGGGGGTCGAACAATGCACCAATATGATGGTGATGAACCCGTATCCCGGCTTCAAGGGCGAGTTCTTCGAGATGCCATGTCGAAATGTGGTGCCGAAACCACTGCAGAAACCGCATCCGCCGCTCTGGGTCGCCTGCTCCAACCGCGAGACCATCAAGATGGCGGCGCGTTGCGGCATTGGCGCGCTGACTTTCGCCTTTGTCGACCCACGCGAGGCCCGGCAATGGGTCGATGACTACTATCGTATCTTCAAAGAGGAATGCGTGCCTATCGGGCATGCGGTCAATCCCAATGTCGCGATGGTGACGGGATTCTCCTTGCACTCAGATGAGATGGAATCGCGCCGCCGCGGCGAAGATGGCCTGCGCTTTTTCCGTTACGGCCTGGCGCACCACTATGTTTTTGGCGAGCACAAGCCCGGCCGCACCGATATTTGGGCCAATTTCGAAAAGGCGCGGCACGCCTTGCCAGCGGCCGGCGCCGATCATGGCATCGGCACGCCGGACCAGTTGCGAACCCATCTTCGGCACTTCGAACAATCGGGCGTCGACCAGACCGTGTTTATTCAACAGGGCGGCCGCAATCGGCACAAGCACATCTGCGAAGCGCTGGAGCTGTTCGCTCGCGAGGTCATGCCCGAGTTCCGGGCGCGCGAAATCGAGCGAGAGAAGAAGAAGCAGCAAGAACTCGCGCCTTACATCGAAAAGGCGATGGCGCGCAAACAGGCCATGAAGCCAATGCGCGACGAGGACATTCCGGTGTATGTCGCGCTTGGACGCAAGATCGCTGAACAAGGCACCGGAACCGAACGCCAGAAACAGAACGCCAGGCTTTGGGCCGAGGCTGCAAAAGTGACGCTGAGCGATCCACTGCGGCACGATCCCAAGGCAGGCGTAGAGCAATAACAACGGTTGACGTGAGCGACACGATGGCCTCTTCCGAAAGCCGAGATTCCACCCAGCACGCCAGCGGTCCGCTGGCCGGCGTTCGCATCGTCGAATTCGCCGGCATCGGACCTGGGCCGTTCGCCTGCATGCTGCTGGCGGATATGGGCGCGGAACTGGTGACGCTCGATCGTATCGGCGCCAGGAAAAATCTCAAGTCGGTAGCAGGGCGCGGACGCAAGGTCGTCGAGCTCGATTTGAAGGACAAGGCTTCCGTCGCCAGCGCGCTCGAGCTCCTCGGCCATGCCGATGCGCTGATCGAAGGCTTCCGTCCAGGGGTGATGGAGAGACTGGGGCTGAGCCCGGAGGTGGTGCAGGCGCGCAACCCGCGTCTGGTCTACGGCCGGATGACCGGATGGGGTCAGGAAGGTCCGCTGGCGCAGGCCGCCGGCCACGACATCAACTATATCTCGGTAACCGGCGCGCTGGCCGCGATCGGTCCCAGGGAAAAGCCGGTGCCGCCGCTCAATCTGGTCGGGGATTTCGGCGGCGGTGCGCTTTATCTTGTCGTCGGCGTGCTCGCCGCTCTTCTGGAAGCGAAGCAATCCGGGAAGGGTCAGGTGGTTGATGCCGCGATGTGCGATGGCGCGGCGTCGCTGATGTCGATGTTCTTCGACATGACGGCGATGGGCCGCTGGACCGAAGGGCGCGACAGCAATTTCCTGGATGGCGGCGCGCATTTCTACGGCGTCTATGAATGCGCCTGTGGCAATTTCATTTCGATCGGCTCGATCGAACCACAGTTCTATAAGCTGTTGCGCGAGCTTGCCGGGCTAACAGAACCGGAGTTCGATGCCCAGATGGATCGTAAGGCGTGGCCGGCTCTCAAACAAAACTTGGTAAAGGTTTTCAAGACCAAGACGCGCGAGCAGTGGTGCAAGATCATGGAAGGCACCGACGTCTGCTTTGCGCCCGTTCTGACTATGGCCGAGGCACCGCAACATCCGCACATGGTGGCGCGGAATGTTTTTGTCAGCCGGCACGGCGTCACCCAGCCCGCGCCTGCGCCGCGCTTTTCGCGAACGCGATCGGCGATCCGCGAGTCCGCCAGCGCGGACATCGCTGAATTGACGGCGGCTTGGAAGGCGCGGTCGTAACGCTCCACTTATCCCCTTCATTGCAAGGCTCGATGGCTGAAATCGAGGGTTATTCGCCATCGCATCCGCCGCCTGATTTGCAATGATGATCCTCGAACGTGAGGCTAACCCGTGGCGCTTCAACTCCGGCCGAATTGCGAATATTGCGACAGGAATCTTCCGCCAAATTCGATGGAAGCTCGGATTTGCAGCTACGAGTGCACGTTCTGTGCGGATTGCGTCGAGAGCAAGCTCCATAATGTTTGCCCGAACTGCGGCGGCGGTTTCGCGCCACGCCCGATTCGGCCGACAAAGGAGTGGCGTCCGGGGTTATCACTGGAGAAGCGCCCTGCCTCGGAAAAGCGCATGCATCTATCGTACAGCCACGAGGACATTGCCGCGCATTCGGCCCGGATCAGGAGTATACCACCCGAGAGACGCTGAGGTTTTGCCGAATTTGTCTGCACGGTCCGTTGCGGCAAGCACCCCAAATCAGGCCGGCGGCGTGATCGTCCCTTCGACCTCGCCAAAGCCGACGCGATAGCCGGCGCCCTGGCACCAGCCGTGGAAGGCCAGCGAATCCCCGTCTTCGAGAAAGCTCCGTTTAATGCCGCCAGCCAGCTCGATCGGCTCGGTCCCGTTCCAGGAGATTTCCAGCAAGCTACCGCGCTCACCTTTGTTCGGGCCGCTGATAGTTCCGCTGCCCAGGAGATCGCCGACATTCATGGCGCAGCCGGATGAGGCGTGATGCACCAGTTGCTGCACCGACGACCAATACATGTATTTGAAATTGGTCCGGCAGATGCGTACCGCCTCGTTCATTTGCGCCGCGCGCAGGGTAACATTGAGCTGCAGATCGTAGTTGTTTGGCTGCACTTGCTGCAGATATGGCAGTGGGGTCGGATCCTGACTTGGCCCGTCAAGCCTGAATGGTTCCAGCGCCTCGCGTGTGACCACCCACGGACTGATCGAGGTGGCAAACGCCT
>VAZS01000018.1 GCA_005884855.1 Alphaproteobacteria bacterium
CGAAGCAGAAATCACTTCACATTTCAAAGAATGCAACACCACAGGATCTGCCACCGCCCGAACGGTGTCACCGGCCCCCTGATTAATCAAAAAGAACAGCCACCGAAAGCCAGTCCGGCGGCGGCGATCCGCAGCTCGGGTGGCCTTGGCGGTTCTAGGACATAGCGCGTTCACAGTCGCCAACGGCGTGCCTGAGATGGAGACGGCCGTCCGCATGCAATTGAAACGTGGCGCTAGTCAGATAAAGCTGGCACTCGGGGGCTCTCCGACTCCGACCCGATCGATACACTCCAATACACGCCCGAGGAAATCCGTGCGGCAGTCCTGGTGGCGAGCGAATGGACGTCGCCATCGTCGCTCGTAAGAGTCGCGGAGACGCTTCGAGCCGCCGGCAAAGCTACTCATCTACCGCGAAGCCCGGCTGCGCCGAAATTAACCATGCAAGAGCTTCTCGCGGCGAGGTCCGGAACGCTTAAGGAGCGATTAACCTTTTTGCTTAACTGATAGACGACCAGCGCACATGTTATGACGCCGCAAGAATTGCGAGTGGAACTCAGCCTCTAAGAGAGGAATTGCATGAGGACACTTCTCATCGGCGCGCTGGCCGCGACCTTGGTCGGCTGTAACAGCCGTTTACCGCCTCAGGCGGGAATGCAATCATGCGCGGACGCGGACGGGTCCGCCTGTTTCCACAGGACGGCCGCCGGTCAGCCGATTGAACCAAAGCCAGCCTCATTCCGGTCCGATTCCGCGATAGTAGAAATGAAGGCCACGATCGCGGCGAACAGCCAAAAGCCTTTGTCTGCTCCCGCCGGCGATAGGGCCCATCTGGTCATGAAATCGGCGAAGCCCACCATGATCGCAGCGAAAATCGAGCCTTCAGCATCCGTGCTGCGTGGCGATGCAAAAAAGACCGCACCTGCGGCGCCAAATGAACTGCCTGCTGGAAGCGCTCAAAACCAGCCGGCTGATACGGCTTGGGTCGTAAGTGAAACAACCTCCCCCGTGGATTACTCCCCTCTCATCACTGCGGAGATCCATGCAGCCTCCGACGTGAAGGATGCACCAAACACTCTGGCTGTTCGCTGTAGTGGACCACGCACGGAACTCCTGCTTCGTACGGAGGGAGCATGGCGCGCGTCGCGCGCCAGCGAAGTTCAAGTCGACTATCAGATCAACGACCAACCCTTTGTCAGGCTACAGTGGACTGTGTCCGCGGATGGAAAGACCGCCCGTTACAAAGATGATGCCGTTGAACTTCTGCGGTCGCTACCAGAAGGCGCGCGACTGAAAACGAGCGTGCTCGATAGCCAGGGCGTCGGCCAAGAGGCGACATTCCAACTCACCGGATTGGATAGGGTCCGGAAGAAAATTGGATTGGCATGTAAGTGGCCATCGACAGCAGAAACAGTGTCATCGAAGAAACGATGAACCACAACTCTGTACCTGTTGCGATCGTCATGGCATGGAATTTCAGCGGCGCGCCCCGCGAAGGCGCATCTTGCGCGGCGGTGTGATCGACTGCACCGTTCGCAAGATCTCCGATACTGGGGCGGCTCTAGAGGTTGTCACGCGACTCCTTATTCCTGATCGGTTCACGATTGTTGTTCGGGCGGATCACTGGAAGCTGCCTTGCCATGTGGTCTGGCGAAAACAGAAGCGGATCGGCGTTGCGTTTGAATGACCCGCGATCTGTTTGTTCGAACTTGTGGCGGCGTCCAAATCAGTAGGTTGCATTCCCGCTGTGGGCAATCGGGTGAGCATAGCCCCGTCCACTTCACACCGGGGCGGATCAGCAGCATCGCGCTTAAAGCCCCAACGGATAGGTCTCCGGCATGCCGGGCCTATGGTGCTCCGGGCCGAGTGGCGTGATCGCGGTGGTCTCGTCGAACCAGATGTAGGCATTGAATTGCTGCGACAGGGACGCATCGGAGTAGTGGCTCATCAACTCTGTGTCAGGCCGATAGATGACGCCGATGAAGCGCTCCAGCTTGGGCTCCAGCAGGCGGCGACGCAGCGCCTCATCACGGTCGAGGTCGAGCAGGAAGCGCGCTACGCCAGCATCGTGGCAAAGCCGCTCGTAGCTGTCACGACGGGAGGGCCGCACGCGCTTGACCTCCATGTCACCATCCCAATCCGTCGCCGCGGCCACCGTCCCAGTATGGGTGCCAAAGCCGATCAGTGCTGCATCGTCGCCGAAGCGTTGACGGCAGAGTTGCCCAATGTTCAGTTCCTCGCGCACAACGCCCATGTCGGTGTAGCGCGCATCCCCGATGTGCGAGTTGTGAGCCCAGACAATCGCCTTCGATTGCGGCCCATGCGCCTCGAGAAGGTGAGTTAGCGTATCGAACATGTGCGTGTCGCGCAGGTTCCAGGACTCCGGACCCCCGTAATACATCACGCGGTAGTAGCGCTCCGCTGAGGCTACGAGCCGGGCATTCTGCGCTGCGTCGAGAAAGTCCTCGGCGTCCTCTGCCGCGTAATCGAGTTGCCGGAGCAGCAGGTCCCTGCATTGGGCGATTACGGCCTGCTCGCATTTGTTGTACCCGGCGGTGAGCACGGCGCGGCCATAGGTTGAGGGGTCCTTCTGCCATGGTGTCAGGCAACCATAGCGTTCCCGTGCCACCTTGGCGGCCTGGGGGTCGATCTCGTCGAGATAGTCCAGTACGGCCCTGATCGAGCCGCTCATGTTGTACAGGTCGAGTCCGTAGAAGCCGGCGCGGTGCGCGACGTCGGTTATTCGCTCGTTGTGTGCCCGCATCCAATCGATCAATGCCGCAACTTCGGTGTTGCGCCACATCCAGGTGGGAAAGCGCTGGAACGGCGGCTCGCCGCCCATCCGCGCGGGACGGTGTCGGACGTAACGATCGATGGCGGCGGCATCCGGCCAGTCCGCCTCCACTGCGAGCAGGGTGAACCCATGGTCGCTGAGCAGATGGCGTGTGATCGCCGCTCGGGCGCGGTAGAACTCCGCCGTCCCATGGGTCGCTTCGCCCAGCAGCACCACTCGGCGAGCTGCGAAACGGTCGAACAGTTGCCCGAACGCAGGATCCAGGAAGTCGGGAAGGGGCTCCGCCGCTCCAGCAATCATTTCCGGCAAGGTACGCCCGCGCGATCGCCCTGGCACGTGATTGCTTGCGGCGCGTCGTCCGTCCTCAGCCCAGCCCTGCTGGCCGACTAGAGGCACAAACATCACCTCGCCGAGATCCTCCTGTTCGAATTCCGTCTCGCTTCTGCGAGTGATTTTCAGCAGCTTCTGCTCGCGTTCTTTGGATCCAACCGGGATGACGAGGCGGCCACCGACCGCGAGCTGCTGCTTCAGACGCGGCGGCACATTGGGCCCGCCGGCCGCCACCAGAATGGCGTCGAATGGTGCGGCTTCTGGCCAACCCAAGGTGCCGTCGTCAACACGCAGCTCGATGTTGTCGTAGCCTAAGCTGGAAAAGCGCCGTCGCGCGGCTTCGCCGAGAGAGGGATAGCGCTCGATCGCATACACACGGTTGGCGATTTGGCCCATCACGGCCGCCGCGTATCCTGATCCGGCACCTATCTCGAGCACCCGATCGCTCGGCCTCAGTTCGGCGGCCTCGATCATTAACGCCACGATGTATGGCTGCGAGATCGTCTGGCCCTCACCGATCGGCAGTGGCCCGTCCTCGTAAGCGAATTCCTCGAAGCCAGGGTCAACGAAAGCTTCGCGCGGCACACACCGCATCGCATCGAGCACACGGCTGTCGCGGATGCCGCGTCGGGCGATCTGCACCTGCACCATGCGCTCTCGGGCGCGGGCAAGATCAAGCGTCTGGATATCCGAATCAGACATTGGTTACTGGGGCTCTGAAGCTCCGCTATATCGGCGGCAGCGGAGTCCTGAGGGCACAAAACTCCGGGTCCGTAAACCGGCAGACTCAATGCGGGGGTGTGTTGAGCGTTCCAGTCGCCAAACAGATGAGAATCAAATGGCGAAGAAACCGAAGGAGCAGGATTCGTGCGGAACTAGACCGGGCGCTGATGGCGGCCAAATACCGGTCGGCTTAGGCGCAGGAAGCGCACTGATGCAGAGTGGCGCAGGGCTAGGACAACGATTGCCTTGGCTGCGCTCCAATCCTGGGCGCCTAAGCGCTGCGAGACGCACTTAGTTTTACTTCAGTTTCCCCACGGCACGTACTTAAAAAGCGAAGGGCCTTTGAGCGCGGTGAGCGTCGCCATCTCGGTCATGACTTTCTTGCAGTCTGGGATGGCACCGGCGAGATCGCAACCATCGGATAGGACGGGCGTAGCAGGAAGACGTCCCCGGGCAGCGTCGGAGCCGCCTGCACTTTCGGACTTGGTCATGAGCGTCGCGACAAGTCCGACCGCAACAAAAGCTGCCAAGATTAACGCGCAGGCTTTAAGCGCGGTCAGGTTCTGCACTCTACCGGCTGCCGCCGCGATCTCTTTCACTTCCTCTTGTGCTCGGATCCGGGGTCCGAGGACGAGATCCGCGCGGTCCTGCCGGTACGTGACCGCGACGAAGCCGAGGTGGATGAAGCCTCCGATAAGGGTCGTGCACCTCAGGAGCAGCAAGATCAGCCATTGATTCAGGGTCAGATACTTGGTCACGCGGTCGGCCTCCGGGATCGGGCCTCCTCTCTTATCGGAGATATATTGAGGGTCGCGCAAGCAGATCGCTAAAATTTGCTGCATCCGAGGCGGTTAACTGGGTCAATTGACCTACCTACCGGCTCGGCGATTCTTGACTTCGATGAGTGAGACATCGAACTCGCGGTGCCGTACCCGAAGCTGGTGACTCTATCCGCGCTCTCGTAGCTGAATGCGCCCGACCATCGCCAAAATAAACCCGCGCGGAAATAGCCGGAGCAGAAACGGAACCATCTTTGTGCCGAGACCGGGCAGCACCGCGCGCTTGTTGGCCATCAGCCCGCGATATCCCGCCTGCGCGACATCAGATGCCGAGACGTTCAGCATTTCATGCTCAAATCCGGGTTTAATCCCGGCCCGCGCCTGAAATTCCGAGGACACCGAACCGGGACAGAGCGTCGTCACGCGCACGCCGCGGGGGGCGAGTTCCTGGCGCAGCGCTTCGCTGAACGAAAGCACATACGCCTTGGAGGCGTAGTACACTGCCATCCCGGGGCCCGGCAGAAAGCCGGAAAGCGAGCCGAGATTGAGGATACCGCCACGATGCCGGATCAGGCTATCCGAAAACCGTAGCGACAAATCGGTCATCGCGAGAATGTTGACGGCGATGATGCCGAGCTGCTCTGCCCGATCAAGTTCGATCGCATAGCCGAACAGACCGAATCCCGCATTGTTGACCACGAACTCGACCTCCACTCCTGCGGCGGCCAAGGCAGCGGCAATTTTGTCGCAGGCATCGCGATGTTCGAGATCGCACGTAATCAAGATCGGCGGCGCGCCGCCGGCGGCGACGATTTCGCTCGCCAACGTCGCAAGGCGATCCCCGCGCCGGTCGACCAGGGTTAGTCGATGGCCGTTTGACGCGAAAACGCGCGCCAGTTCGGCGCCTATTCCCGCCGATGCACCGGTAATTAATGTCACGCAATCGGTCATGCATGACGCTGTTAGGCGGGATAAAGGTCAGCGGCAAGCACGATGATGGGAGTGTGCCTCAGCGACGGCTCAGCGCCCGGCGCGAAACCATTTTTTGTCCCGCACGAAACAGTCCAGAAACACAAGGCGGTCTAGGCTGCCGGTCGATCAAAGCACGGAGTACAACGATGTTAACCGCGCTCCTCAACGTCATCTATTATAACTACCTCAGAAGCTCCCTCACGGGCATCTTGGTTGTGCGAGGAAGGTCATGACGGAAGTGGTGGCCGCGCTGCTGTTATTTCTGAGCCTGAGCGTTTTTCTGGCGCACGCATTTGAGGCGTATCTGGAAACACGCTCAGTCACTATACAGCCGCATCCCAGGCTTGAGTTGCTGTCGTCGTTCATTGCGCATGTATTT
>VAZS01000019.1 GCA_005884855.1 Alphaproteobacteria bacterium
AGCGTCGCGCCGGTGACTGGCGCGGCAGGCACAGCCTTGTTGTTGACCACGTTCCCCGTGGCTGTTCCCGTGGTGTTGAAGAAATCATTGCCGGCTTCGAGCGCGGACGCGGCGACCAGAGATGTGTTGGCGAGCTTGCCAATCGCGGTATTGAGCGCCGCCAGAAGGTTGGCGGCCGTAGCGGTCGAGGTTAAGCCGATGGCAAAGCTTCCGGCTGGCAGCGGCGTTGCGCTCGAGGCAGTCAGCTCAATCGATTCAGTGGTGCCATCCGGCAGTTTGAACGCGTAGCTCACCTTGTCGCCGTCATTGGGATTGGTGGCGCCGAGGTCAACCGAGATGGCGGCCGGCGATCCGGCGGGACCGGTCACGGTTGCGCCGGTCAGCGACGACGAGACGGCGCTTAGTTTCAGCCCGAACGGTGAGGTGGCGACGTCCTCAGACACCTGCACCGACGTCGCGAGCGGCGAATTGATGACCAGGCGCCCGAGGCCGGTGGCGCCGACATCGGCCTGCTTGCGCTCAGAAATGACCTGCTTCAGTCCGGCTTGGGTGGTGTTTCCGTTGAGAATATCTTCGATTGAGGCGACCGATGGCGTATTGATCGCGCTGCCAGAAAACAAGTAGCGGTCGCCCGCCTGCAAATTGAGGATTCCGAGCATCGAGGAAAGCTGTGAGGTCGCGGTTTGCTGCGCGATGGTCTGCCCGGAACTGTTCAAGGTCTGCAGCGTATTATTGGCGCTGTTGAGAACCGTGTGTCCAATATCGATCATCGATTGCAGCCCGGTATTCGCGATACCGATGCTGGTATTGATGTTGCTCATGGTATCGCTGAACGCCGAAATATTCGCGAGCTGCCCCCGCGCCGCGATGGCGAATCCCTCGTTCGCCCCCATCCCCGCATAAGAGGTGGACTTTTTTCCGGTCGTCAGCTGCGACTGCAGCGTGGTCAATGCGTTGTTGAGGTTGAGCAACGACTGATTGAGAATCGTGGAGCCAAACCCGACACTATTGATTGCCATATCGATCGCCCTACACTTGGATCTGCAACAAGGTGGCCATCATGCTCTGAACCGCGGACATCACGTGAGCATTGGCGGCAGAGTTAATTCGCAGCGCCAGCATGATTGCCATTTCGTTATCGATGTTGACGCCGGCCACTGATTTGAATTTCTGCTGCAGCGCGTTGACGACGACATCCTGACCCTGCTGGAGCTGGGTCGCCGAGGTCGATGCATTGCTCTGCAGGTTGAGGAACTGCTGCATGTAACCCGAGATCGTGCCCTTGAAAGGCGATGCGGCGGTGCCAAGCCCAGTCTGTGCTGAGTAGGTGAAGGTGCCCGACGTCAACTGCGAAAAAAGAAAGTCCGGGCGCGTAGTGTCGCCGGGATTCGTCGCGGGTGAAATATTATAGACGGTAAGCTTCGAGGGGTCGGCCAACAACGCGCCATTCACGGTAATACGTCCCGCGAGTCCGGTCTGTTGCGAACGGATCGCGGTAATCGAGCCCGTGTACAGGAGCGCGCCGTCGGTAAACACCGGCAACTGAGCAGTTCCGGCCGCAAGCGACGGAACAGTCGCGGTAACAGAGGCAGCGTTGACTTGCGCCGTAGCGGTGCCGTTGTCGAGGACGCGCAAGGTCGACCCGGCGGGGTTTGAGAATTGCAAATTCGCACTAGTGAACACGTTGTTCAATTGCGCAACGATCGAAGCCATTCCGCCGGAGAAGTTGACGCCGATCACCGGATTATTCGGATTTGCTCCGAAATTCGATAGCGGTAGCGCCAGCGGATCGTCAACGCGCACGACCGTCACTTGGTGCTGGGTGTTGGTCGCCGTGTCCGTATAGGTGAAATTGATCTTGTTCCCCGGCAACACGTTGGAGATGTCGAGGTCGAATCCTGCCTTGGGTGCGAGAGCGGCAGGCGCGGCGGTGCCGGCCGTGGTTTTGTCCGATAACGCGCTCGCCATCGAGGCCGCCAGTTGATCGATCTGCGTCTGCGCCTGGACCAAAATCTTGTCGCGCAACGTCACATCGGCTGCGATCTGTCCGGAAGTGATCGAGTTGGTCGCGATCATATCAAGGGAGCCGCCGTTGGCGAACTTGATTGAGATCGTACCGGTAAGGGATTTGGTGGGATTGGCATCCCATTGCGAAGCGGCGTTCAGCGTGCCCTGCGAATTGAAAATCAGGGTGGAGGCTTGGGATCCCACCAGCTCGACTCCATTAGGCGTGTACACCGTGGTCTGGTTGGTGCTGTCGGTGGAGATGCGGATATCCATCAGTTGCGACAGCCTGTCGATCGCGCTGTCACGCTGGTCCATCAGCGTTGCTGCCGTGGGATCGGTTATCTTCAATCCCTGTAGCTGCGTGTTGATTTCCGCGATCTGGGCCATCGCGTCATTTGCTTGACCGACCGAAATGTTGATGTCCTGTTCGGCGTTGGAACGCAGGGTCTGAATGCCTTCGGTACTTGCATTGAGCTGCTGCGCCAGCGCCTGCGCCGCCGTCAGCGCCGTAATCTGCGACGATGCGCTGCCCGAGGTTGTCTGCAGAGCTTGCAGCGCTGTCGTGAAATTCGAGTAGGCGTTTTCGAGAGTACCGTCTTCTCCCGGCGTGCCATACACGGACTGCAATTGGTTGAGAACGCTTGCGATCTGGTCGGCATAGGCGCCACCCGAGGTTTCGGTTCGCAACTGGTTCTGGATGAACTGATTGAGCTGGCGGTTGACGCCGACAACATTGACACTTGCACCGAGGTCGCCGGTTAGCGTCTGGACCTGAATGGTGCCTTGGGTAACGTAGCCGGGCGTTTGCGCGTTGCCGACATTCGACGACACGATCGAAAGCGCTGCCTGGTTCGCACGCAAACCGGCCATCGCAGTGGCTAGAGCAGAACCCAAACTCATGATAGCCGCCTCAGATCAATCCCAAATCAACGCAGCACGTTCAGGAGATCCTGCACCATGCTGTTGGCCGTGGTGATCACCTTGGTATTCGCCGAATAGGCTTGCTGGGTCACGATGAGCTTCGTGAACTCGTCGGCGATATCGGTGTTGGATCCCTCAAGCGATGAGCCACTGATCTTGCCGGAGGCGCCGATAATCGCCGGACCCGATTGATCGGTGACCGCGTAGGCGCCGCCATCGAGGCTCTTGAGATAATTGGTGCCGTTGAAGTGCGAGAGCGTCACCTCAGCGAGATCGAGGTTCTGGCCGTTGGAGAACGTGCCGATGACCAGACCACTGTTGCTGATCGCTACCGACTGAAGCTGGCCAGCCGCAAAGCCGTTTTGCGAAATGGTGTTGATGGTCGCGGAGCCGCCGATAGAGGCAAATTGGGTCAGACCACCCGACCCGACATTGATGGTGATATTGCCAAGCGACTGGCCGCCGACGGTAACGTTCGGAACTGCAATCGCCGACCCCGTCGGGCTGGTGAGCGCGCCGCTCGGGCCGAAAGTAAAGGTGGTGCCGACGTTAACCCACTCGGGCTGGATGCCCGTTGCGGCGGGGTCGGTCTGATAGAAAAGACTCCAGCTGTCCTGATGCCCACCGCCCAGCAAGGCGCTGTCGGTTTTGGCCCATCGCAGTTGCAGGTTGACCTGCGTTCCGCTCGCGTTGAACGCTGTTACCGCCCCGCCACTGATGGATTCGTTCTGAAAAACTCCTCCATCGTTGGCGACGACGATGCCGGTGCCGACGCCACCTCCGCCGGTGCGTGTTGCCGTTACGGTTGTCGGAAAGCCGAGCGCTCCCCAGCCCCCCGCCGAGCTGGTGATCGACAAGTTTGCCGCCGTGCCCGTGTGTAGCGTGATCGCGCCGGTTGCGCCGTTGATTGTTGGAGCGACTCCTGTGATGGCGCCGATCTTGGCAAGGAGAGTGCCGACGTTGTCGGTGACGTCGATTGAATTGCCGACAGTACCGGTATTCACGAATGTGAGCGTCGTGCCGTCAACGACAATGGTGTCGCCTGGAATGAAATTCGTGACGAGCGAGTTGCTTGGCGATGGCCCCGACAGCAGCGTTGCCGCGGTGATCGGCGCCGATGGTGGTCCCGCCTTGTTCGAGACGGCGCCGCCTGTCACCGTCGCGTCGCCGAACGGGACTGCGGGCGTGCCGATCGGCAATGGGTTTTGGGTGAAATCGGCCGGGTTCAAGCCTCCTGCGGCCAGCAGCGAGCCGGCGAGCGCCGTAGTACTTGCGATCGTCTTCGGGGTGGTCGGAAGATTAGCGGCGTATTGAATGATGCTGGTTGCCTGCGCCGGCACGAAGTTGTTCTGGAACTGGAGAACCTGCGGAACGTTGCCGAGCGGGTTTCCGGTCTTGGAGTCGACCGGCACGCCCATCAAATAGTAGCCCGCGCCATTGACGAGATTGCCGTTGGCGTTGACCTGAAAATCGCCGCGCCGGGTGTAGTCGGTGACGCCGGTAAAGACCGGTACGTTATCGACGGTGCCGGTTGCTTTTTGCACCGAAAAGAACCCGTCGCCGTTGATGGCCATATAGGTGGCGACGCCTGCTGCCGAGACAGTGCCCTGCGAGGAAATGGTGGCGCGCGCAAACGCGGTCACCGATCCCGCAACCTGCCGGTCCGGTGTGGTTGCCTCCGGGACAAGATCGACGAAGCTGGTGCCTATGCCCTTGTAAGCGGTGGTCTGCGCGTTGGCGATGTTGCCGGAGATGTTCTGGAGCGCAAAGGACTGCGCCTGCAAACCCGCCACCGAAGTATTGAGAGCATCGAAGATACCCATAACATCGTCTCCAATTCGATCCGGCGGCCGGCCAATATGCAAAGTGGCCGCAATCGAAGGAGTCTGTCGCAAGCACTATGCCATATTGAAAGATGTATGTGTTTCAACGGCTTAAATGAAAATGCCCCGGTCCAAAGACCGGGGCACAATTGCCGGGCCGGCAACAATTGCCGGGGCTAGCTTCAGCTCGCTGACGGCGCTGCCGGTCGAAACACCAGCGCAAAGCCATCAATGCAGTAGCGTAGCCCGGTCGGCTTCGGCCCATCATCGAAGACGTGACCGAGATGGCCACCGCAGCGGCGGCAGTGGACTTCGGTCCGCAGCATTCCGAAAGCACGGTCTTCCGTCTTGCCGACGGCGTTTTCAAGCGGTTGATAGAAACTCGGCCAACCAGTGCCGCTCTCGAATTTGGTCTCGGAGGAAAACAGCGGCAGGTCGCAACCGGCGCAGGCAAAGACGCCCTTGCGATGTTCCTTGAGCAGCGGACTCGAACCGGGGCGCTCGGTGCCTTGTTTGCGCAGAATTTCGTACTGCTGGGGCGTCAGCTGCGCGCGCCATTCCGCGTCGGTCTTTTCGATCTCGAACTTCTCGGCGGCTTCCGCCGGGGAAGCGCGCAGCCAGCGGAAGGCTGCAAGCCCGAGCAGACTGGCCGCGGACGCAAGCAGGATACGGCGGTCGATCATAATGGTCTCCGTGTAAAGCGAGAAAGAACAGCTCGCCAAACAGATACGGGGGTCAAGCGGGGAAGTTACACCGATTCAGCCGGAACCTGCTCACTTTCTTGCGAGAATCGTGCCGCCGCACACAGAACGCGAGGTTTTTTCTCGCGCCTCCTGCTCGTTAGGAAGCGCCCTTGCCTTCGCGGTTTGCCGGCACGGGGACACGCGGCTTTCCCGGCGTCGGGCGAGACGGCGGCGGCCGGGTTCCGGCCTGGCGATTCGCCTCGGCCAGACGGGTGTCGCGAATTCGCTCCTTGACGTGCGCCCTTTCGCGGTAACGAGCCAGCGCGCCGGCAGCCCCCGCGCTTGCTCGGCTCCACATGCCGATGCCGTATCCGGCGATCCGGCCGATCGCGCCACCGGCCCATACGAGCTCGAATGGCGAAAACAGCCGCCACCGCTCGTCGCCCCACAAAATGCTGCGCGCGATAAGCTGGCCCGCCATCGCGGTCGTGTTCAGGCCATGACGGCCGAACCCGCTGGCGACCCACAGCCCCTTACGAAGCTGACCGATCTGAGGCATGCCATGCACGGTCTGTCCCGTGGCCCCGCCCCAGACCTCCGCTATCTCGACCCGTCCGAGCTTGGGAAAGATCGTCCCGATCCGTCGCTGAATGGCGCCGGCGAGGCGTTCTGGCCGCGCGGCCCAGGTTGTTTCCGGGCTCGCCCACATCAATCGGTCGCCCTCGATGATCCGGAAATGATCGATGCCATGGGTATCGCTGACGGATCCCTTGAAGGACATCACCTCGGCAAGGCGTTCGCCAAGCGGCGCGGTCACCCCGGCATAGCGCCAGACCGGCAGTAGCGTTTCTGACAGGCGCCGAGATGGCGCGCCCAAATGGATGTTTCCGGCGAGCACGATGTGGGAAGCGCGCAGTCGCGCCGAAGGGGTAACGATGCGCTTGCGAATCCCGGATGGATCGATGCTGACGACCGGGGTGTCCTCGAAGATCCGCGCCCCCGCCCGCCGCGCCAGCGCGGCCAGCCCATGCACGTATTTGCGACCATCGATCTGAAACGCCTTTGGATAATACACGCCGTGGAAATAACGGTCGGTCTTGATCTCGGCCCGCACGCGATCCACCTGCCAACCCTCGACCTCGGTCTCAAGATCCTCGCCAAGCATTTGCAGGCGGGCGATCACTTGATCGCCGACGTCGACGTTGGATAATTCGAGGGCGCCCTCGCTCCGCGCGATACCGGGAATCGACTCTTCGCTCGCGAGCGCCCGGACATGTTCGGCACCTTCCTTCGACAGAGCCCAGAGTTCGCGCGTATCTTCAAGCCCGATGCGCGCGATCAGATCGCCGATCGCGACGCCGTATCCCGGCATCACCGTGCCGAGTTGATGGCCGGATGCGTTCCAGCCGACGTGGCGGCCTTCGAGCACGGCGACGCTCGCGCCAAGCCGCGCGGCCTCCAGCGCCACGGTAAGGCCGGCGAGACCGGCACCGACCACGGCAATGTCGACATCCAGATCGAAAGAAAGCCGCAAACGGTCCGGGAGGTCGGGATCCTCAGATTGCATCGTCTTGGAAGCCTTTTTTAGGAGTCTGGCTGATAACGTTTTTCTTACGGATCGATCCGGTGCTTGTCACCTTGTCTGGTGCAGCAGCTTGTACATTAATGCCCGGACTCGAATCGAATCGAGATTGCGCCATGCGCCGTTTGATGCTGCTGCGTC
>VAZS01000020.1 GCA_005884855.1 Alphaproteobacteria bacterium
AACGTCGCAAACAGCGCCCAGAACACCGCCGATTTTGAGCAATCGCGCAGGGTGCCTAGCGCCGCCGCTACGATCGGCGCCTTGTTCGGCGGTGGCGCCAGCACCGGCTCGGTACCCTCGTCGCCGAACGGGCGCAGACCGAGGTCGCTCGGACGGTCGCGCATTAACAGCAGCACGCAAAATGCGGCCATCGCGAGTATCACACACACCATCGCCAACGCTACTCGCCAACCCAACCGTTCGGTGATGCTGGCGAGGAGCGGCAGGAACACCAGTTGCCCGGTGGCCACGCTCGCGGTGAGAATGCCGACGACGAGCCCACGCCGGGCGGAAAACCAGCGCGCTGCAATCGTGGCTCCCAATACCAGCGCGGTCATGCCGGTGCCGATGCCGATCACCACGCCCCAAAGCAGCATCAGCTGCCAGACGTGGCTCATCGCAAGCGAGGCGAGAAGCCCCGATATGACGATCAGCTGTGCGGCTAGCGTCACGTTGCGCAAGCCATAACGGTTCAGCAGGGCGGCCGCGAACGGCGCCATCAACCCGAACAGGATGAAGCGGATCGACAGCGCTGATGAAATCTCGGCGGTACTCCAGCCGAATTCCTGCTGCAGCGGAACGATGAAGACGCCGGGTGCGCCGACCGTACCGGCGCTGACGAGGGCGGCGAAAAAGGTCACGCCGACCATCACCCAGGCGTAATGGACGTTGCGGCGGGCCAGGACGGCTGAAACGCGGTTCGAGAGCATGGTGTTTTTCCTATCCTGAACTGGCGGACGCCGGCCGGCATCCCAAGTTCCCGTCGCGTTTTAGATGATTATCATCATATAATCCGCCGACCAAGATTGCAACGGTGACAAGGATAACTTGTCGAGAAGTGAGGTGGGTCCATCGATCGGAGGACGGGGGATGCGGGCGCTCCAGCCATTCGGCTACTCAAGCCCAGCGAGCGCGGCCTTAATGGCGTTGCGGAACGCGTTGATGTCGTCGAGTTCATGACCCAGCAGGAGCGCGAGCCGGGTCAGAAACAGCGCTTCACGCTGCGCTCCGGCCGTGTCGATGCCAATAGCGAGCGTTTCGTAAGCGGATGTCCGGAATCGCCGGTGCTTCGGACGCTGTGCCTTGGCCATCAATCGGCAGCCAAACGAAGCGCTTATCCAGCATCTGGAGTTGATCCAGAAGGAGTTTAGCTTCGGTGTTCGGCGAACCATCACAAAACAGGATAGCTGTCATGCCGATTCCGGCATGATCGAGAAGATGCCCGCCATCGGCCAGTTTGGCGTTCGGAGAGGCGCTGCCACTGCTCGGTCCACAATCAAACTCGGCGTCGCGGCCGGCATAGGGCGTCAGCGGACTTTCGGAATAGGTGTAGGGTTGCATCTGGCGCGGATTTGCCAGCGCGCGTGGAAATTCGTGCTTCAGGCTGAGCGAGAGCGCTGCTTCGCGTGCAAGCCGCCACCCGCGCGTCGGCGGGGTCATGAACCGCGTGCTTTTGGTCGCATTCGCGAAGACGTCCAGGGTGGCGCCGCGCCGCTCCGGCGAATAGCTGTCGAGCAATCGGTCATCCGCCTCGCCATTGAGGACAAGAGCGAGCTTCCAGCCGAGATTGTCTGCGTCCGCCAGACCGTTGTTGAGCCCGCGCACGCCAAAGATCGGCACGATATGCGCGGAGTCGCCAACGAAGAACACGCGGCCATGTCGGTAGTCATCGAGGCAAAGGGTGTTGGCGGAATAGATACTCCACCATTCCAGCTCCCACGGTTTATCGTGGCCAATATCTGTCAGGATAGCACCGACGCGCGCCCGGATGTTTTCTTCCCGGAGCGCCTCTTCCTCGCTTTCGCCTTCGCGCAGTTGGTAGTCCACGCGCCAGATATTGTCCGGCTGCTTGTGGATCAGTACCGTGCCACCGGGATTACCGCTCGGTTCGAAGAAGGCGCGGCGCTCGGTCGGAAAATCGTGATCCATCCGGATATCCGCGATCACGTATTTGCCTTCGTAGTTCTCGCCTTTGAGGCGCAGCCCCAGGATCGATCGGATCGGCGAACGCGCGCCATCGGCGGCCAGCACATAGTCGGCCTCGAGACGGTAATGGCCGGCGGGGGAACTCACATTGAGCGAAACGCCGTCGGCACGGCAATCCAACTTGTCGAACTCGGTCTGCCAACGCATGTCGATCAAATCGCAGCCGGCTACCGCGTCATGCAGAAACTGCTCGATATATTGCTGCTGAAGGTTGTACATCGGCAGGTATTTTTCACCGCTGGGATGCGGCATCTCCAGCCGGAAGATTTCCTGGCCGCGGTAGTAACTGCGGCCGAACCGCCAGCCGAGCGCCTTTTTGACGAATGGCGCGACAGCCCCGATCCGCTCCAGAATATGCATGCTTGGCCGCGCGATGCAGATCGCCCGGCTGCCATCGTTCAACGTGTCCTTGCGGTCGATGAGCACGGATCTCACCCCGTACCTTGCCAGAACCAAAGCCGCGGTCATGCCGATCGGGCCGGCTCCGACGATGACGGCTGCGTGCCGTCGCACAATGCCATCGAGCTCCGCAACATGGCGTGCTGGAAAGCGCGGATAATGGAAATAGAGCGAATCCAGCGGCCCTTTGCCTGCAGGTCTCATTCGTTTCCCCGCTTCGCTTTGGCCGGAAGGTGCCGGCCGCCTGCTCGCCGTGTACTCACCTTTTCCGGTCGATGAAGCCCTGCATCAGCCGCTGTGGTTCGCCCGTCAGGTAGGATTTCCCGAACACGGCGATGCTGAGATTGACGGATTCCTTCAGCGGCAGTTCTTCCCCATCGATATTCTCCGCCGTCATGACCAACCAGCGGGCGCGGCCCCAGCCAATCAGGCGGGGCAACAGCGCCGCATGGATCACCGAGGGAATGCCAACCCTGACCTCGGGCATGCCAAATTTGGCATCGTGGGCGGCAACACGGAAGTCGCAGGCGGCGGCAAATTCGAGGCCGCCACCAAGGCACCAGCCCGGCATTCGCGCGATCACCGGCCCCGGAAAGGCCCGCACCGCCTCGCAGAGATCGCGCAAGCCAGTGATGAATTTCTCGGCCGATGCCTGATCGAGCCCGGCCATTTCCTTGATGTCGGCGCCGCCGATCATGCTCTTTTCGCTTTGGCCCGATATCACCAGCGCGCGAATCTGCCGATCGGCCGCAAGAACCTCGAGGCCTTCGCGGACGCCATTGATGACAGCCGATCCAAGGATGTTCAGGGAACCGGCGTTGCAGATCGTCAGGCGAACGACCCCGCGCGGGTCGCGGTCGACTCCACAATAGTTATTGAGCATTTGCATAGACGATCTCGGGCGTTGTGACTGTTGCCGCACAGCAAGCTATTCCCGGACAAATCGCCGGCTTGTCAAGCAGGCTCGACCAGAACTCCGGGCAGGCCGGCCAGCCAGCGGTTCAACCGCTCCCGATTGTTTAGGGACTAATCCTCAAATAGATACAGCTTTTGCCGGCGACATTTGCTATTATATGACCAGAAACATCCTATAGGATTGCCGATGCGTTACTCCAGGGAACACAAGCTCGAGACCCACGCGCGCATCGTGAAACGAGCCTCGGTTCGGCTTCGCGAAAAAGGTGCGCACGGCATAGGCGTCGCCGACCTGATGAAGGACGCGGGGTTAACCCATGGCGGGTTCTACGCCCACTTCGATTCCCGGGACGCGCTGGTCATCGAAGCCTTTGACTATGCGATGGACCGCTCTAACGAGCGATGGCGCAAGCTCGCCGAGCAAACCCCGCCTGACAAGCGGCTGGCCACCATGATCGACATCCTCGCCGCACAGATTGCTGGCGTCCCGCGCGAGGCCGCTCGCAAGCAGGCGATGGCGACGCTCGCGACAATGATGGGTACTTTGGTGCTGGCGCGCATCGCCGGCAATGGGGCCTTTTCCGACGAGATTCTCGTGGCCGGACGCGATGCAGCGCTTGAGCGCACGGGCCGGCCGACGCGGGCCGCAAAGAAATCCGCCCCCAGAACAGCGGTTGCGCCAGCCCGGTCCTGAGAGGCCGGCGGGCTTTGCCATTCGACGTTGGTCGTACCCGGCCGAAAAAGCCGGACCATGCGATTTTTTTGCAAATCCGCCGCGCATTGAGACCCTTCCCAAACGCTGCAAACACTGCAAGATGCCGGAAAATCCGACCCTGTGTTCTGATCCGAAGTTCAGGTGTGCCAACGCCAGCGAACGTCGGGAAAAGGACACTAGAAACCAGTGATCATTGGGAGGAAAGCCATGCGCACAATCGGACATTTTATCGGCGGTCGTGAAGTAAACGGTGCTTCCGGCAGGTTCGCCGACGTCTTTGAGCCGATGACTGGCGAGGTCCAGGCGAAGGTAGCGCTGGCTTCAAAAGCCGAACTGCGCGCCGCGGTCGAGAACGCGAAGGCCGCGCAGCCGGAGTGGGGCGCGACCAATCCGCAGCGCCGCGCGCGCATCATGATGAAGTTCCTGGAACTGGCGCAGCGCGATTACGACAAGCTCGCCGATATGCTGGCTCGCGAGCACGGCAAGACCGTTCCCGACGCCAAGGGGGATATCCAGCGCGGCCTCGAGGTGGTCGAATTCGCCTGCGGCATTCCGCACCTGATGAAGGGCGAATACACGGAAGGCGCCGGTCCCGGCATCGACATCTATTCGATGCGCCAGCCGCTTGGCGTCGTCGCCGGTATCACGCCGTTCAATTTTCCTGCCATGATTCCGATGTGGAAATTCGCGCCCGCGATCGCCTGCGGAAACGCGTTTATCCTGAAGCCGTCGGAGCGCGATCCCGGCGTGCCAATGGAGCTTGCGAAATTGATGATCGAGGCTGGCCTGCCGCCCGGCATTCTCAACGTCGTCAACGGCGACAAAGAAGCCGTCGACGCCATCCTCGACGATCCCGATATCCGCGCCGTCGGCTTTGTCGGGTCTTCCCCGATTGCGCAGTATATCTATGAGCGCGCCGCCGCTACTGGAAAGCGTGCGCAATGTTTTGGCGGCGCCAAGAACCACGCCATCGTCATGCCGGATGCCGACATGGATCAGACCGTCGATGCCTTAATTGGCGCGGGCTATGGTTCGGCCGGCGAACGCTGCATGGCGATCTCGGTGGCCGTTCCCGTCGGCAAGGCTACCGGGGACCGCTTGATGGAAAGACTGAATCCAAGGGTCGAGAACCTGAAGATCGGCACCTCGATCGACCCCTCGGCGGACTATGGTCCGCTAGTGACAAAGGACGCCCTCAATCGCGTCAAGAATTATGTCGACATCGGGATCAAGGAGGGCGCGAAGCTCGCGGTGGATGGCCGTGGCTTCAAGATGCAGGGCTATGAGAACGGATTCTATATGGGCGGTTGTTTGTTCGACAACGTCACCAGGGACATGCGGATCTACAAGGAAGAAATCTTCGGCCCGGTGCTCTCGGTGGTGCGCGCGCATGACTACAACGAGGCTTTGAGCCTGCCATCCGACCACGATCTCGGTAATGGTGTTGCGATTTTCACCCGGGATGGCGATGCCGCGCGTGACTTCGCCGCCAAGGTCAATGTCGGCATGGTCGGGATCAACGTGCCGATCCCGGTGCCGATCGCCTATTACACCTTTGGCGGCTGGAAAAAGTCTGGCTTTGGCGATCTCAACCAGCACGGGCCGGACTCGATCCGATTCTATACCAAGACCAAGACGGTGACCGCGCGTTGGCCCTCCGGGGTCAAGGAAGGCGCGGAGTTTTCAATCCCGACCATGAACTGACAGCGCACGATCGCGCAGACAGGCGCTGACACCGGATGCAATTCGCTCTCAATGAGGACCAGCTTGCGGTTCGCGATATGGCGCGGGATTTTGCCGCGGAAAAGATCGCGCCGCATGCGATCCGCTGGGATGAGGAGAAGCATTTTCCGGCCGATGTGATGCGGCAGGCCGCAACGCTGGGCATGGGCGGCATTTATATACGCGACGACGTCGGCGGTTCGGCGCTGACGCGGTTTGACGCGGCGTTGATTTTTGAGGCCTTGGCGCAGGGCTGCCCGACAGTGTCGGCGTTCATCTCGATCCACAACATGGCATCCTGGATGATCGATGCGTTCGGCAGCGACACGCAGCGGAAGAAATGGTTGCCGAAGCTGTGCACCATGGAATTGCTGGCGAGTTACTGCCTTACCGAACCGGGGTCGGGATCGGACGCGGCGGCGCTCCGGACCCGCGCGGTGCGCGCGGGCGATCACTACGTGCTCAACGGCCAGAAGCAGTTCATCTCTGGCGCCGGCAGCGGCGACGTTTATGTGGTGATGGTGCGAACCGGTGCGGATGGGCCCGGCGGCATCTCGAGCTTGGTGATCGAGGGCGACACCCCCGGACTGTCGCTCGGCGCCAACGAACGCAAGATGGGCTGGAACGCGCAGCCGACCCGCGCGGTGATTTTCGAGAACGCACGCGTCCCCGTCGCCAATCGGCTCGGTGAGGAAGGCATCGGCTTCAAAATTGCGATGGCCGGACTAGATGGTGGGCGCATCAATATCGCGGCATGCTCGCTCGGCGGCGCGCAATCCGCACTCGACAAATCGCTCGCCTACATGAGCGAGCGCAAGGCATTCGGAAAACGCCTGGACGAATTCCAGGCGCTGCAATTCCGGCTTGCCGACATGGCGACCGAACTGGAGGCGGCGCGGACCTTTGTCTGGCGCGCAGCCGCGGCGCTCGACCGCAGGGATCCCGATGCAACCATGCTGTGCGCCATGGCCAAACGCTTCGGCACCGATGTCGGTTTTGAAGTCGCCAATCAGGCGCTGCAACTGCATGGCGGCTATGGTTACCTCAGCGAATACGGCATCGAGAAGATCGTGCGCGATCTACGGGTGCATCAGATTCTCGAAGGCACCAACGAAATCATGCGGCTGATCGTGGCGCGCAAGCTGATCGAGCACGTTCGATGACAGCGCAAACTGCGGCTGTCGCAAAATCCGAACCCGACCTGATCGTGGCGCGCGAAGGCGGGGTCGGCGTCATCCGTCTGAACCGGCCGAAAGCGATCAACGCGGTGACGCTGGAGATGTTTCGCGACATCGACAAGGCGCTCGATCAGTTCGAACCTGATCCGGCGATCGGCCTGATCCTGCTGGAAGGGGCGGGCGAGCGCGGGCTTTGCGCCGGCGGCGATATCCGCGCGCTGTATGAAAGCGCAGAGGTCAAAGGCGATCTCGGCAAGATCCTGTGGCGTGAGGAGTATATCCTCAACGCCCGAATCGCGAATTTTCCAAAGCCCTATGTTGCGTTCATGGATGGCATTGTGATGGGGGGCGGTGTCGGCCTGTCAGCTCACGGCAGTCATCGCGTCGTTACCGAGCGCACCAAACTCGCGATGCCGGAAGTCGGTCTCGGTTTCTTCCCCGACGTCGGCGGCACCTGGCTGCTGTCGCGCTCGCCGGGTGAGATCGGCACCTATTTCGGATTGACGGGCCGGACCATGAACGGTCCTGACGCGATATATGCCCGCTTTGCCGATGCGGTGGTGCCCTCGAGTAAACTAGCTGCGCTGCGCGAGGCGCTACTCGAACTTCGCCCCGCCGTGAGCTCTGCCGAGGTGAATAGCACCATCGGTGGTTTTGCAACCGGCGAAACCGCCGGGCCTGTGGCTGGGATCCAGCCGCAAATCGATCGCTGGTTTGCCCATGAGCGGATGCAGGGTATCGTCGCCGAGTTGCAGCGGGATGGTTCGGAGCTGGCGCAATCGACCCTGAAGACGTTGAACGAGAAGTCGCCGCGCGGCATGGTGGTCGCCTTGAAGCTGCTGCGGCTGGCGCGGCGGTCGTCGTCACTGCAGGAGTGTCTGGTACGAGAATATCGCGCCGCGCTGCAAGTGTTCGCCAGCGACGATTTTCGCGAAGGCGTGCGCGCCGCGGTGATCGACAAGGACCGTAGTCCACGTTGGTCGCCGCCGCGGATCGAGGATGTGACGACGGAGATGGTTGCGCCTTACTTCGCCGAAATCGGCGCCGACGAATTGGTTTTCCACTAGCAAACAGGATCTCCTTAAGCGGAGGGAATTTGGACCATGACAAGCATCGCATTCATCGGCCTTGGCAACATGGGCGGGCCGATGGCGGCCAACCTGGTCAAGGCCGGCCGCAAGGTGACGGCCTTCGATCTGGTGGAGGCCTCGCGCAATCAGGCGAAGGCCGACGGTGCCGGGATCGCCGACAGCGCGGCAAGCGCGGTAAAGGGAGCGGAGGTTGTCGTCACGATGCTGCCGGCGGGCAAGCATGTGCTTTCGGTCTGGTCTGAGATTTTGCCCGCAATGGCCAAGGGATCGCTGATCATTGACTGCTCTACCATCGATGTCGAAAGCGCCAAGCAGGCCCATGCACTTGCGGCAAACCATGGCATCGCCTCTGTCGATGCGCCGGTCTCGGGCGGCACAGGCGGCGCCAAAGCCGGCACGCTGACATTCATGTGCGGCGGCGAGGGCAAGGCATTCGAGGCAGCGAAGCCGGTTCTGGAAAAGATGGGCAAGAAGATCGTGCATTGCGGAGGCGCGGGCGCAGGCCAGGCGGCTAAAATTTGCAACAACATGATCCTCGGCGTTTCCATGATCGCCGTCAGCGAGGCTTTTGCGCTCGCCGAGAAGCTCGGGCTCTCGCATCAGGCGCTGTTTGAGGTCGCCTCGACCTCATCAGGACAATGCTGGTCGCTGACATCCTATTGTCCGGTGCCGGGTCCGGTGCCGACCTCGCCGGCAAACAACGACTACAAACCGGGCTTTGCCTCTGCCCTGATGGTGAAAGACCTCACGTTGGCGCAAGACGCGGCCAAAGCCGCTGGTGCCGCGACGCCGCTTGGCAAGCACGCGCAGGAAATCTACAAGGACTTCGATGCCGCGGGAAATGGCGGCGTCGATTTCTCCGGGATCATCCGGCATGTCCGCGATCTCTCGCGAACATGATGCATCGCCGATGACAACTTTCCAGGAAGCACGCACATTCCTCCTCAAGCATCGGATGGATTACGAGAAGGCCGTGGCGGACTTTCGCTGGCCCGATCCGGTGCCGTTCAACTGGGCGCTGGACTGGTTCGACGCGGAGCTGGCGCGTAATCCCGAAAGCAAGGACCGCGCGGCGCTGTGGATCGTTGACGCTGCCAGCAAAAAAGAGGCGAAGCTTTCGTTCGACACGTTATCGCGCCGCTCCAACCGGGTCGCCAATTTCCTGCGCGCGCAGGGCCTGAAACGGGGCGACCATTTGCTGCTGTTGCTCGGTAATGTCCTCCCGCTCTGGGAGACAATGCTGGCCGCCATGAAGCTCGGAGTGGTCGTTATTCCCGCGACCACTCTGTTGACGCCGGCCGAACTGCGCGACCGGCTCGATCGCGGCCGCGCAAAAGCAGTAGTTGCCTCGCAGGACCAGGTCGCGAAATTCGAAAGTCTCGGGGGCGAGCAACTCATTCGCATTGTCGTCAACGCGTCCGCCAACGAGAACGGTTGGCTGAGTTACGAGCAAGCTGCCGACTTTCCTGAAGTCTTCACGCCGGACGGACCGACCAAACCCGATGATCCGTTGCTGCTGTATTTCACTTCCGGAACAACGGCAAAACCGAAATTGGTGCGCCATAGCCAGCGTAGCTACCCGGTCGGCGGACTTTCGACGATGTACTGGCTTGGGCTGCAGCCGGGCGACGTTCATTTGAACATTTCCTCGGCGGGCTGGGCTAAGCATGCCTGGAGCTGCTTCTTTGCGCCGTGGAATGCCGGCGCCACTGTTTTCGTGATCAATCAACCGCGTTTCGATGCCAAGGGCTTGCTCGCGACGGTAGGCCGATGCGGCGTCACCACGATGTGCGCGCCGCCGACGGTGTGGCGTCTGTTCATTCAGGAGAAGCTCGCGAGCTTCAAGGTATCGCTGCGCGAGGTCTGCGGCGCCGGCGAGCCGCTTAATCCCGAGGTGATCGATCAGGTGCGCGCGGCATGGGGCCTGATCATCCGCGACGGTTACGGCCAGACCGAAACCACCGCATTGGCTGGCAATTCGCCCGGCCAGAAAGTGAAGGTCGGATCCATGGGGCGTCCGTTGCCCGGTTACCGCGTGCAGATCACCGATATCGACGGACACGTTACCAAAGAGGGCGAGGTCACCTTGTTGCTCGGTGCCGAGCGTCCCGCCGGTTTGATGCAGGGGTATCAAGGCGAGGACGGCAGATTAAGCGGCGCCAATGGCGAGCGCTATCGAAGCGGCGATGTGGTCTTTGCGGACGCCGACGGATACCTGACGTTTGTCGGCCGCTCCGATGACGTTTTCAAATCGTCCGACTACCGCATCAGCCCGTTCGAACTTGAGAGCATCTTGCTCGAACATGAATCGGTTGCGGAAGCCGCGGTCGTTCCCAGTCCCGATCCGATCCGTCTTGCCGTCCCGAAGGCCTATGTCCTGCTGGCGGCTGGTGCGGAGTGCTCGGGCAAAACCGCGCTGTCGATTTTCCGGCACTTGCACGCGCGGCTGGCACCATTCAAGCGCATCCGCCGGATCGAGTTCGTGACCGAGTTGCCAAAGACGATTTCCGGAAAAATACGCCGTGTTCAGTTGCGCCGCCTGGAGCACGATAACGTTCGTGACGACCCCTTGCGCGGCGCCGAATTTCGCGAAGAGGATTTCCCGGACCTGCAAGAAGGTGCAGTCGGCCGTGTGATGGAGCTTGATGAATGAATGAAGTCTGGAAAAAGCCGCCAATTTCGCTCGAGGCCTACCAGAAAATGGTGGGCCAGGAAGTCGGCGTCTCGTCATGGCATCTGGTCAATCAAAGCCGGATCAATCTCTTTGCCGATGTGATCGAGGATCATCAATTCATCCACGTCGATCCCGAGCGCGCCAAGCGCGAGACCTCGTTTGGCACGACGGTCGCCCATGGCTTCCTGACGATGTCGCTGCTGAGCATCATGTCCTACGAGGTGATGCCCGTCATCGAAGGCACCACGATGGGAGTGAATTACGGGTTCGAGAAGCTGCGCTTTATCTCGCCGGTGCGCGCGGGTTCACGTGTCCGCGGCCGCTTTACGCTGGCGGAAGCGAAACTGCGGAAACCCACAGAATTGCAATCGCGCACCAATGTGAGCGTGGAAATCGAGGGCGAGGAAAAACCCGCGCTTGTGGCCGACTGGATCGGCCTGATCTATTTTGCTTAAGGGCTGGGAACTGCAATCATGACAATCAGGTTTGACGGACGCGTCGCTATCGTCACCGGCGCGGGCAATGGTCTTGGGCGCGCGCATGCGCTGGGGCTGGCCAGCCGCGGCGCGAAGGTCGTCGTCAACGATTTCGGCGGCGCCCGCGACGGCAGCGGCGGTTCGCTGACCCCTGCGGAAAACGTCGTCGAGGAAATTCGCAAATCCGGTGGCGTGGCGATGGCCGATGGCGCCGATGTTTCCAATTTCGAGCAGGTCAAAGCCATGGTGGCGCGTGCGACCAGCGAATGGGGAAGCGTCGATCTGCTGTGCGCCAATGCCGGCATCCTGCGCGATAAATCCTTTGCCAAGATGGAAATTGCTGATTTCACCAAAGTGCTCGATGTACATCTGATGGGTACATTCTATTGCTGCAAGGCAGTTTGGGATGGCATGCGCGAGCGAAATTATGGCCGCATCGTCGTGACGACCTCATCATCGGGCCTGTTCGGAAATTTCGGACAGGTCAATTACGGCGCGGCCAAGACCGCGATGGTCGGGCTGATGAACGTGCTCGCCGAGGAAGGCCGCAAGAACAACATCCGGATTAACACCATCTCGCCGACAGCGGCGACGCGGATGACGGAAGAATTGCTTCCGCCGCAGGCGTTATCGCTGATGAATCCGGAAGCGATCACGCCGGCGGTGCTTTATCTGCTGGGCGAGGACGCGCCGACCCGAACCATCATGGGGGCCGGCGCGGGTTCGTTTGCGGTGATCAGGATCATGGAAACCGAAGGCATTAATCTGCCGCGATCCGACTGGACGCCCGAAGCGATATCGGCCCATTTTGCTGAGATCAGTGACATGTCGAGCGCGAAAGCGTTGGAAGGCGCTTTTCAGCAGACCCAGAAATATGTGGCGCAGGCGGCGGCGAGGGCAGGCATCAAGCTCTGAGGGACCTCATTGTCTCCTGCACTGAAGAGTGACGTCGCCGTCATCGGCGCGGGTCCTGCCGGACTGATGGCGGCCGAGGTGCTCGCGAATGCCGACACAGCCGTCACCGTCTATGATGCGATGGCCTCCGCCGGCCGCAAGTTCCTGATGGCCGGACGTGGCGGGCTCAATCTGACGCACAGCGAGCCGCTGCCTGAATTTCTGATGCGATATCGCGAAGCGATGCCGCGGCTCACCGCGGCGATCACAGCATTTCCGCCGGAAGCGTTGCGCGCATGGAGCGAGGGCCTGGGCCAGGCGACATTCGTCGGCTCCAGCGGCCGGGTTTTCCCGAATGCGTTCAAGGCTTCGCCGCTGCTGCGCGCGTGGCTACGACGGCTCGATTCCAAGAGCGTGCAATTCGCGATGCGACACCGCTGGACCGGCTGGGATGGCGATGGCCGCTTGATCTTTCAAACACCCAACGGACAACGCCTCGTCAATGCGCGTGCGACCGTGCTGGCGCTTGGCGGCGCAAGCTGGCCACGGCTGGGGTCCGACGGCACGTGGGTGGACGCGCTTACCGCGCGCGGCGTGAGGATAGCGCCGCTTCGACCCGCCAACTGCGGCTTCACCGTCGGCTGGTCGGCCATCTTCCGCGACCGCTTCGAAGGCCAACCCCTGAAAGGGGCAGCGTTGTCGTTTGGCGCGCGCACGGTGCGGGGCGAAGCCATGATCAGTCGCGTGGGCATCGAAGGCGGCGCGGTGTATGCGCTCTCGGCGGAGTTGCGCGAGGCCATCGCCGCTTTTGGGCAGGCGACACTGCGGATCGCATTGCGGCCCGATTTGGAAATCGACGACCTGATCGCCCGGGTATCGGCGCCAAAACGAAAACAGTCATTCTCGAACTGGCTGCGCAAGGCTGTGCAGCTTTCTCCGGTTGCGATCGGTCTTCTGCAGGAGGCGGCGATTGCCTCCGGCGTGTCGTTGACATCGCTGTCACCCGTTGGTCTCGCCGATCTGATTAACGCCGTGCCGATCCAGCTCAATGGCACGACCCCGATCGCGCGCGCGATCTCGAGCGCGGGCGGAATTTCGTTCAGCGAAATCAAAGACGATTTCATGATCCGCCGCTTGCCCGGCGTGTTCGCCGCCGGCGAGATGCTCGACTGGGAGGCGCCGACCGGCGGCTATCTGCTGCAAGCCTGTTTCGCCACTGGAGCGGCCGCCGGGATGGGTGCGTTGAAGTGGCTTACCCGCTAGTTAACGGCGGCGAAGCCCCGGAAACCTGACCTCATCCTGAGAGGAGGCGCGAAGCGAGGCGTCTAAGCGCGCGCCGAATTGGCCGCGTGGTTCGAGACGCACGGCGTTGCCGTGCTCCTCACCACGAGGGTTTAAGACTTCAAGCCGAGGACTCAGGACCTCATCCTGAGGAGCTTGCAAAGCAAGCGTCTCGAAGGATGAAGGCGCGCATGAAACTCGCGGCCATCCTTCGAGACGCGCGCAAAAGCGCGCTCCTCCAGCGATAACGGCATAGCCGTTACGCAGGGCTGAGGCCTAGATACATCGGCGTGTGTCGGCGTGCGGTGGTCGTTATCGCAGCTTGCCGCGCGCTGCGACTGGCAAGGTGCCGATGATTTCCTCGCCGCGCACCATCACCACCTCGTCCATCATGTTGACGACCACGCAGACATGGTTCGGTACGATCCGCACCACGTCCCCTACATTGGGCCGGGTATTGCTGCGGGTGAGATCGAGGAAGCCGTGTTCCTCGGCGAAACGCGCAATTTTGGCTTCGGGGTGTTCGAGGATCAAACCGTATCCGTCGAGCCCGCCGCCGGGATCAGAGGTTAGCGTTTTCGAGCCGGCGTCGAGAATTCCGCGATCGGCTCCGGCGCGGCTCACCACGGTTGAGTAGATGCTCAGGGCACAATCATTCCAGGTCGCGACGCCGGCGACGACCTGCATCCGGTCATTGTAGATATAAGTGCCCGGCCGGTGCTCGGTGGCGCCCTTGAGCTTGCCGACATTTTTCAGGTTCGGCGTCCCGCCGGTCGAGACCATCGCGGCATCAAGCCCATGCGCGCGCACCCCTGCAAGCGCTTCGTCATAAAACTTCTGCGCCTCAGCCCAGCCGCTCTCGGTCGGGTAAAGCATGAAGCCGCCAAAGATCAGTCCTTTTGAAGCAGCGATCTCGCGCGCGAGCGCAACCGCGTCAGCCGGGGTCTCAACGCCAGCGCGCTTGCGCCCGGTATCGCACTCGACCACGACCGAGAGCGGCCGGCCCGATGCCGCCGCGGCTTGAAGCAGGCCCGCGATCACTACGGGATTGTCCGCGGCGACGGTCATGTTGGCTTTGGCCTGCAACGCGCCCAGGCGGGCCATTTTTTCCTCGCCGATCAGGTTGTAGCTGATCAGGATATCGTCGATCCCAGCGTCGGCCATCACCTCGGCTTCGCCGAGCTTCTGGCACGTGATGCCTCTCGCGCCGGCTTCAATCTGAAGCTTCGCCAGCATCGGGCTCTTGTGGGTCTTGATATGCGGTCTGTTGGCGAGCCCGGCGGCATCGCAAGCTGCCTGGATCCGCGAGATGTTGCGCTCCACACGGTCCATGTCGATGACAGCCGCCGGCGTGCCGTATTCGCGTGCGATCCTGGCGGCGAGGGGTGTAGTCATCATCACTCCGGATCAGGCCTGTTCGATTTCTTCCCGCAACACTTCAAGCTCCAGCCACTTGTCTTCAGCTTCCCGCAATTCTTGTTGCGCTTTCGTAAGCGCATCAGAGGCTTGATCGAACTTCTTGCGATTCTTCTGGAACAGATCGGGGTCGTCAAGATGGCGTTGCTGCTTGGCAATCTCGGCCTGCAGCTTGGCTATCCTTTTCGGCAGCGTTTCCAGGGCATGCTTCTCGTTGAAATTGAGCCGGCGCTTCGGTGATGAGGGTAAGCTGACTTTCGCTTCTCTTGTTTCTTCTCGCGTATCTTCCGTCGACCCGGCCGTCACGGCTTCGCGTTTCAGATCGGCGCCGCGCTGCGCCAGCATATCGGTATAGCCGCCGGCATATTCGATCCAGCGGCCGTCACCTTCCGGGGCGA
>VAZS01000349.1 GCA_005884855.1 Alphaproteobacteria bacterium
GATGAAAGGCCAGGCGCAGGATGTTGAGCGGTTGCTGGAGCAGCCGCGCCGGAACGCCCTCCAGAAGCGGCATCACCATGCGGTTCGCGGAAACCAGGTTCCAGTGCCTGTCATACGCCAGCGCAGGATTGGGCTCATGCGCCCGCAGCACGAGCTCGATCACAGTCCGCGCCGGTTTCAGAGCGGGATCGTCGAGCGATCGCTGCGGAAACGCCGGCGCAAATCCCGCCGCGACCAAAAGCACGTTGCGTTCGCGCAAGGGTACATCGAGACGCTCGGCGAGCTTTAGCACCATGTCGCGCGACGGCGCCGCACGGCCGGTTTCCACGAAGCTTAGGTGTCGCGCGGATATTTCCGCATCGCCGGCAAGATCGAGCTGGCTGAGATGGCGGCGCTGCCGCCATTCACGCAGGTGATCCCCGACATGAGAGGGTTTGGCTCGGTCGCGCCGCGCCGTGGCAGCAGGTGCGTTCATGCTGGAAAACCTAGCATGCGATTTTCACGCGTTCCATTACGTCGGAGGTAATCGAATTGCCGATGTGGCCGGGTCATCTTTGGGACTTCCAGACCATCTCTCAAAGGAGACTTGCCATGATCAATCCATCCCTGTTCCTGCGCCGCGCCATCCAGGCTGATGCCATTTTCAGCGGTGTATCGGCGGTGCTGCTCACGTTCGGCGCGGGTGAGCTTGCGCGGCTGTTGAGCCTCCCTGAAGCGCTGTTGCGCGAAAGCGGCCTGTTTCTGATCGCCTATGCCGCATTGGTCGGCTGGCTTGGTACCAAGCCATCGATGCCAAAAATGCTGGTGGTGATCGTGATTGCAGGCAATGCGGCGTGGACCACCGCGAGTATCGCCCTTCTGCTCAGCGGCGTGGTGACGCCGAACCTGCTGGGGGAAGCCTTTGTCGCCATCCAGGCCGTTGCGGTAGGCGCGCTCGCCGAGCTGCAATATATCGGGTTGCGCAGAAGCGGCGGAGCGCTGGCGGCTTGAGACCAGCGTTTGTGAAAGGCGAGAGAACGCTCGTAAACTCGCAAGAAGTTCGTCTGCCCGGCTTTGTGCCGGGCATGACTTTCCCCGAATGTGGGACGTGTGGACAGCCGGAGACGAACCCGACTTGCCGACAACGCGAGTTAAGCCGAGGCCAGGCTTTGCCGGTCCTGGTTGTCCCGGGGCTTAGGCAAAATCGCCGATTGCGTCGCGCTCACTCGGCGCGCTGAAGTTCGGTGGCGTCCGGTGAGGAGATTGCCGTTCAACGTCGGATGATGAGAGTTGCCATTCAATCCGTGGCTAAGGCTTCTCTCCAGCGTTTCCTTTGCTTTCAATTCCAGCTTCGCGGCTTCCTTCAAAGCCTTTTTAGCGGCCTTGAGCTTCAGGCGCAGCCGCTCGGCCCGCGCCTCGGCGCGCTTCTTCTTGCGCTTTCTTTCGCAGGCGTCGCATTTACAGCCAATCGGCTTCAGATAGGCCTTGAAGTAATCGGTTCCGTAATCGTAGTTGATCTCTTCGCCGGGCGAGATGTTCTTGATGGCGCGGATCACGACCTTGCGCTTGCGCGGCATAACGTCGGATTCCGCGTTAGGCCTGCAGGCGTGATTGATGTAACGGGCGACGTTCTTGCGGACCGAACCGTCGATGGTCCAGCGGCCGTTGAGCTCGAACAGGTATTTGTTCTCGATCGCGTCGTCCTTCTTCTTTCTCGAATCCAGCAGCGGACCAAAATAGCGCACGATTTTGGCGCCTTTCTTGATCGGTTTGGTGGCGAAGAGGCCAAGCCCGGTTCGGGAACGGCCGACACGATAAGGTTTTTTCGGCGAAATGGCAGGCATGATGGAATAATGGAACTACACGCTAGTGAGACAGGAATAGCGAAGCCGATCTTGTAGAACGATTCCGAGCCGATGTCAGGCCCCTCTCTCACATCGCTTGAACCTTCCCCAGATTGCGCTCGTGACCTGGTTCCGCGGTGAAGGCAAACTAACGCCCAAACATTCAGCAGCAATGATAAGAATGACGGCAGGCGAGACGGACCTGTTTACGTCACAGGCGCGTGCCCGATCGCGCGCTTCAGCATCGCATCCAGCAAAGCCTCGGCGGAGGTGTCTTTCGGCAACCGCTCCATGATGTCGGTCAGCCGGCCATCGAGCAGCAGCGTGGTGAAGCCGTGGACCAGCGACCAGGCGCGGGCGATATCGGCCGCCTGCTCGAGCGACAGCGTCCGATCCGAAATTTGTTCCTGACGGGTGGCGGCGATCGTGCCGGCAAGCCCCGCGAAGGATGCGTTAGCGGCCTCACAGAGTGAGGGGCGCGACATATCGAGGCGCTCGGTGCGGAACATGAGGCCATACATGCCGGGGTGGGCTTGCGCATACGCAACGTAAGCTTTGGCGCGCGCCAGCGCTTTCTCCAACGGCGAGACGCCGATGGCGCCCGCTGCCACCATCGCGGCATTGAATTGGCGGAAGCCGACCGCGGCGTACGGCGCATCAGGATTAGCGCCGAAGTCCCGGAGCGGCTTGCGTTTTCCTCCCCGCCCAGCCGACACCGCACGTTTTGCAGCCGGCCGGACGCGGGTTCTGGGGGCGCTGGATCTTTTCGCCATTCGAGGCTTATATATCACGATTTTGACACTGTAAAGATTTGCGCTTGACCGGCGCTGGTTTCGTCGTTACCGCTATCTTGACGGTGTAAAGATCGCATTAGCGAGGCTGCCATGATGATATTCCTTATCCTTGCTCCCTATGGCGCCTTTGCGACCCTGATGCTTTTGACCTCTGCCGTGGTGAGCCTGTTCGTTTCGGCCGCGATCTGCCTGGCAGTTATCGCCTACGACGCCCTCGGCGGACGGTCGGTCAAACTGCTCGGGACCGGTTCGGCGATCCTGTTCGCCACCCTGGGCGGCTATCTCGCGCTGGCGGATTCAGCCTGGAGCACGGCGCAAGTGAAACTCACGATCGATGCTGGCATGCTGGCGATCTCGCTGGGATCGCTGCTGATGCGCCGGCCATTTACACTGCAACACGCGCGCGAAATGGTGGATGCGCAGACGGCCCAGCTCCCTGAATTTCGGAAAGCCAACTACGTCATAACCTGGGCGTGGTCATTGGCTTTTGTCCTGATGATGATGGCCAATGCACTGTTGATCTATCTGCCGGGTCTGCCGCTTTGGTCCGGAATTGCGACTGCATTCGCGGCCCGCTATTCCGCGCTGTATTTCACCAAGTGGTACCCGCAATATCGCCGGACCAAGTTAGCGGCGCCGAGTGCGTCCTTGTAAACAAGCTCCGGTTGCTATTTGGCTTTGCCCGTCGAAATCACGACGAGCACTTAGGGGGGACCAGGATGAAAGACGTATTCGCCAGGCTGTTGTACGACTTTCTGTCGGCGATCGTATTTCTGGTGCTGTATTTGAGCACCGGAAATGTGGTGCTGGCGACTTCGGTGGCGGTGG
>VAZS01000021.1 GCA_005884855.1 Alphaproteobacteria bacterium
GAGCGTGACAAAACGATCTTCGAATTCCCGCATCTGGAACGAGGCGCGCACCAGAATGGCTATATCGTTAAGCTTGTCGCCGGCACGCTGCCGTTCCTCGATCTCTTCACCGATGCCGCGGGCTTCTTCTTCCGAGTCCCACGAGCCGGTGACGGTGACCTTTTCGCCATCGACGTCTTCGGTGCGCAGCGTCTTGCCGAGCCGGCCTTCATTGTACGCGATCAGATGCGAGGCGGCGGCGAGGATGTGACCGGTTGAGCGATAATTGCGCTCCAGCCGGATTACCCTGGCGCCGGGAAAGTCGTGCTCGAAACGCAGGATATTGTCCACCTCGGCGCCGCGCCAACCATAGATCGACTGATCGTCGTCACCGACGCAGCAGATGTTTTTGGGTGCGGCCTTCTCGCTCGCCCCGCTTGCGGGAAGAGCAGCCGCTGGGAAGTCGCCTGCGCTCGGTTCGCTGTGCTCGCCCACCTCTCTCGGCACGCCTCTGGGCGAGGCAGATGGCGATGGCGCCTGCGCCAGCAGCCGCAGCCACAAATACTGCGCGACATTGGTGTCTTGATACTCATCCACCAGAATGAACTTGAATCGGTTCTGGTACTGGCGGAGCACGTCAGGATGTTCCCGAAACAGCCGGATGTTTTCCAGCAACAAGTCGCCGAAGTCGGCTGCGTTAAGAATCTTCAGCCGTTCCTGATAAGCCGCATACAGCTTGCCGCCCTTGCCGTTGCCGAACAGCGCGGCCTCGGCGGGCGGCACCTGCGATGCCGTCAGCCCGCGATTCTTCCAGCCGTCGATCAGGCCGGCCAGCATCCGCGCCGGCCAGCGCTTGTCATCGATGTTCTCGGCCTGCAACAGCTGTTTCAGAAGCCGGATCTGGTCGTCGACATCAAGCACGGTGAAATTGGATTTCAACTGCACCATTTCAGCATGGGCGCGCAGTATCCGCCCGCCGATCGAGTGAAAAGTGCCGAGCCACGGCATGCCTTCCACCGCCTGGCCCAACATGTGGCCGAGACGCAGCTTCATCTCGCGCGCGGCCTTGTTGGTGAAGGTGACCGAAAGGATTTCGCCGGGCCGCGCTCGCCCCATGCTGAGAATGTGCGCGATGCGGCAGGTCAGCACGCGGGTTTTGCCGGTCCCGGCTCCCGCCAGCACCAGGACCGGACCGTCCAGCGTTTCCACTGCCTCGCGCTGCTCGGGATTAAGCCCGGCCAGATATTGCGGCGTCGCGCTGGCGCGAGCGCGCGCGGCTATGCCGCCAGCCGCCGGCTGGTGGTCGGGCACACCGCGATGGATCAGCTTGTTCGGCTCGGTCATATGCGAATCGTCTTCCGCCCACGATGGCACCGCAGGACGATGAAGGGGAGCCTTCATAGCAGGATTACGGGCATATAGGGCTTCGGCGGCGGTTTGGACAGATTTAATCCCGGCCTTTGGCGCCAGCTCGGCCGCGAGACGAATTTAGTTCCTGTGGTTGCAAGAAATTTCCCTGATCTCGGCACCCGGAACCCAAGGGAACATTCATTTCGAACTCCGATTAGTTCTGCAGCGGATGCGCGTGGCTCGCGCTGAAAATAGGATTGAAAACAGAGGTACTGATCATGCTTAGCTGGGTCGTCACGTTTTTGGTTATCGCGCTGATCGCAGGCATTTTGGGCTTCGGCGGCATTGCCGGCGCCTCTATCGAAATCGCCAAGATCATCTTCTTTATCGCAGTCGTGCTGTTCCTGGTTTCGGCCGTCATCGGACTGGCGCGCGGGCGCACCCGCGTCTAGCGGAAAGCCTTCGAGCCACCGCGAAACTGGAGGGCGAAAGGCAGCGCTTCGGCGCTCGAATCGGATTGATAAGCTTGGGCCGTGGCCCGGCTTCACGGGAGTAGGCTCGCTACCTGGTGCGCCGCCCTTCTACTTGTCTGGAAGGCCAGGCCGGCCTGGCCGGGGCGATGGGTTTGGGTGACCGACGACTTAACCCTATGTTCTTGCTTTGAAATCGGCAGACGAGCCCGATATTTCGCTGCCGGCGGGGCTGCAGCTATCCAGTTTGCGACAGGGTTATCCCAAACCTGAACTTTTCCGTCCCGAATGAGGTATAATGGTCCTCATGATCGCCGCGTCGGATCAGTTATCCAACAGGCTGCTGCCGCGCAGCGTTCGGCGCGCAGTGGATGCGATGCATGCGGATGCCGGGCACACCCGCTCGGTGACGGAGCTGGCCGCGGTAGCGGGCGTCTCCAGCAGGACCCTGCAGCGGCAGTTTCTGGCCTTTCTCCGCAAGACGCCACGCACCATGCTTCGCGATATCAGCTTCGAGCGCGCGCGCCATGAGCTGCTGCAGGGCTCGCCTGGCGCCCGGGTTATGGACGTCGCGCAACGTTCCGGCTTTCCCCACTGCGGCCGTTTCTCCGTCGAATATCGCCGCCGCTACGGCGAGACGCCGTCCCAAACCCTGAAACGGCAGGCCTTCTTTATCGGCGCTCTCGGATCGATGCGCTCTTCGTTTGTGCCCTCTCGTGGTTGGCCAACGCTCGCCTTTGGCCAGATCGAGGCAGCTCCGGAAAATCTCGAGATAGCGGCCAGCATTGCGGACGACCTTGGCATGGCGCTGATGCGCGCCGGGATCTCCGTCGGCAGGCCGCCATCGGCGCGGTACAATCTGCTGGGTGCGATCCGGGGATCGGGAATGCAAACCCGCCTGATCTTTCGGTTGATCGACAACGGGACCGGCCGTCAGCTCTGGGCACATCGATCTGATGGCGTTCTGGCCGATGCCGCCGAGACGTATCTCGCAACCAGGATCGCCGCGGCGCTACACTCATCGCTGCGCGCTGCCGAGATTGATCATGCATTGCGAAAATCGCGCGCGGACCTCTGTGCGGATGAATTCGCGCTGCGGGCCATGCCAGGCGTGCTTTCGCTCGATGCCGAGGGAAATGCCCGTGCACTCGAACTGCTGCACCGAGCGATGGAGCTGGATCCCACGCACGCGCTGGCGACGGCGCTTGCCGCCTGGGCTCACATTCAGCGGGTGGTCTATCATTTCACCGCCGAGGCGCAGCAGGAGCGCGCACGGGCATTTCAGCTCGCCCAGAAGGCGCGGGGACTTTCCAGCGACCCAACCGTTCTTGCGGTTATCGGTAATGCCCTGACGCTGCTCGGTGAGCTTGATACCGCGGACGTGGTTATTAGCAAGGCGCTGTCGCTTGACGGCGGATCGGCATGGGCCTGGGGCCGCAGCGGTTGGATCGACGCGTATCGAGGCGACCCCGTTTCGGCGATAGAACGATTCAAGATATCGCTCGACCTGGCGCCACAGGACCCTCTCGCATTCAACAATATGGTCGGTATCGGCTGTGCGCATTTCGCGGCCGGCAATTACGCCGAAGCGGCCAGATGGCAGCAGCGTGGGCTGATCGGGCATCCGTCGGCGAACTGGGTGCATCGAACCCTCTGTCCGGCCTATGTGCTTGCCGGAGCCAAATCCGAAGCCCGCCGGAGCTTCGGAGCGCTGCGAGAGGAATATCCGCAGCTCACGCTCTCGGAGGTGCAGACAGGCATGCCGCCGCTGCCGGAAGCCTATCGCAACCTTGTTGTCGACGCCCTGCACGGGGTCGGACTGCCGGATTAGAAGCACTGCCGGTGTCGGGGTGCTGGCGGGGACAAAAGTGTCCGTCCCCTGAGAAAATGGCCTTCCATATCCTACGATCGGAGGATGCGCGTATCGTCGGTTCGGTGGACATTTGCTTCGGCGAATGTGGGCATTTGGTTCGGCGAACAACGTGACTGGCTTATCCACTTCGCGCCATGCAAATTAACTGAATAAAAAACGTAACTTCGAAATACGTTGACTCGGAAAATCCGCGCGGCGAAACGAGGGTGTCATTTCCGTTTGCGCCGTTGTTCGTTCCACATTTGATCGAGAATAGCCATGAAAGACAAAGAGCAACTGTCGTCGCTGATCAGTGGCATCTATGACGCCGCACTCGAACCCGCGCAACGAATCGACGTGCTCGACAGGATCGCCCAATTTACCGGCGGCCAGTCGAGCGGGCTCCTCGTCAAACATTCCCTGACTGCTTCAGAAAGCCTGTACTGTTATTTGGGAGCGGAGCCCGAGAGTCTGCAGGCCTATTCCGAAGACTATCCGGAACTCGAGCCGATGCTGGAGCACGATTCTCCGGATGCCCCACAGGTGGTGAGCGCTACCGATCTCGTTCCTTACGACGGGTTTCGCCGCGGCCGTTTCTATCGCGAATGGGCGCACCCGCAAGGCTGGGTCGACGTTGCAAGCGCCGTGATCGAGAGGTCGGCTACAAGCTGCGCGTTGCTCAGCGTGGTCCGGGACCACGCGAGTGGCATGGTTGACGATGAAATGCGCCGACGCATGGCGCTGATCATACCTCATGTTCGCCGCGCGTTGCTTATCGGCAAAACCGTCAACGTCAAGAAAGCCGAATCGGCCTGTTTCGCTGACATTCTGGATGGGCTGAGTGCCGGCATGATCCTGCTAGATGCGAAAGGCCGCATTGTCCATGCCAATGCCGCGGGTACTGCCATTCTTGATGACGCCGACTTCTTGCGCACGATCAACGGCAGGCTGATTGCGAGCGAGTCTGCGATCAACACGGCCGTGCACGACATCCTGCTCGCTGCGGACGGTGGCGGCGATGATGCTGTCGGCGCCAAGGGCATTGCCCTGCCGCTTACAGCCCATACTGGCGAGCGCTACGTCGCTCATGTGTTGCCGTTGACATCGGGCGCACGTCGCGAGGCCGGGCTCGCCTACAACGCAGTCGCGGCGTTATTCGTTCGCAAGGCGACGCTAAAAGTCTACTCTCCTGCCGAAGTTATCGGCACGATGTACAAGCTGACGCCAACGGAGTTGCGCGTGCTGCTTGCTATCGTCGATGTAGGAGGTGTCCCGGAGGTTGCGGCTGCCCTCGGCGTCGCCGCCACCACCATCAAGACCCATCTCGGGCGATTGTTTGCAAAAACCGGCGTCGCCCGGCAGGCCGATCTGGTCAAGCTGGTGGCCGGGTTCTCTACGCCACTTGCCGGCTGAGGCCAGCTCTCATCGAAAGTCATCAAACTCAAGCCGCGGGAACAAACCGGCCCTACGGTTCCGGTTGTGCCCTTCGACCTATCACTTTCACCGTAAAGCGAGGACTGATGAATACCCTTCTGAAAATGCCGCTGATGGCGATCTTGCTTGCCACCGTCTCGCTGCTTTCAACCGAGGCGAGCGCACAGGTGCCAGCACAGATTGCCGCGCCTGATGCAACAATGGTCGGCACAATTCATGCTGAGGGCGCTCAGCTCTACGAATGCAAGCGCGATAGCGGCAGCACGTCCTCGGCCCAGAGCGGCACGCTGAGCTGGAAATTCCGAGAGCCCATTGCCACGCTGATCGTCGACGGTAAAACCATTGGTCGCCACTACGCCGGGCCCAATTGGGATCATAGCGATGGCAGCGGAGTGAAAGCCAAGCTGGCTTCGAGCGTGCCGGGCTCAACCCCCAACGACATCCCGTGGCTCAAGCTCGAGGTGACGGAGCGACGCGGCAATGGGATGTTCTCGGATGTAGCGACCGTCCAGCGCATCAACACCAAGGGCGGGGCGGTGCAAGGATCATGCGAGAACGAAGGCAACTACCGCATTGAGCCCTATTCAGCCGACTACGTCTTCTTGCGCAAAAACGAAACGACCGAGTACACGTCGTCCGTGAAGCGCTGAAGGCAGACCGATATTTGTAGCTGGCGATCCGGTCGCTTTGGAAAACCAGGCCTGCGCTGAGTGGCATCAGCGCAGGCGCTATTTCGAGGGCATCGCGACCTTTGCCCCGATGCCCTCGGGACGCGGGATCGCGGAATGGGCGTTCGCCAGCTTCTCGATGCGAGCTCGAATATCAGGCGGAAACGGCGCGGTCTTTCGCGCGCTCATGTCGATGTGAATCGTCATGTTTTCGGAAGTGGCGGATAGCCAGCCCTCGCCGGCGTGGCGCAATTCCTCGAAAGTATGCAGCCGCTTCTCGTCAGCGGCGACCAGCAGAACTGAAACCTGCACCGGATCTCCCAGGTGAATCTCGCGCAAATAGCGCACGTGGCATTCGGCGGTAAACGTCGAGCGCTGACGCTCCTTCATGTAGCCGGGTCCGATCCCGAGCTTGAGCCATAGCTCATCGATCGCGCGGTCGAACATCACGTTGTAATAAGCCATGTTGAGATGGCCGTTATAGTCGATCCATTGCGGCTCGATCTGCATCACCGACGCAAGGAACGGGGCGGGCCTGAGCAGCACATCCTCGGCGGCGCCGGCAGTCGTCATTACGATCCCCTTTTGGTTTCAGCCACGACCTTGACCCCCTATATAAGCTTTGCAAGGGTCGGCCGCACGCCAGGAGGATTTGCCTTGGGCATAACCGTCAGCAACACGAAGCGTCCGGAACCGCAGGCGCTGGCGAGCACCCTGGAAGCGCTGGCCGCCCGGTTCGGCAACCGCTTGATCACCTCGCAAGCCGTCCGCGACCAGCATGCGCATACCACCACCTGGCTGCCGCCGCAGCCGCCCGATGCTGTGGTGATGGCGCAGGAAACCGCCGATATCCAGGACGTGGTGCGGATCTGCGCGAGATACCGCGTTCCCGTGATCGCGTTCGGCACCGGCACCTCACTGGAGGGTCAGGTGAACGCGCCGGCAGGCGGCGTCTGCATCGACCTGCGCGACATGAACAAGGTGCTGGAGGTC
>VAZS01000022.1 GCA_005884855.1 Alphaproteobacteria bacterium
AGGCCGAAGAGGATCTCAAGGCGCTCGGCGGCGTCACCCGGCACGAACAACTATCGGACAACGTGTGGACCATCGCCAAGGGCCGCTTCAACTGGCTGCTCGTCAATCTCGCCACCGCCTTTCTGGCTTCCTCCGTGCTCGGTCTGTTCGAGGGGCAATTGGAAAAAATGGTGGCGCTTGCGGTGCTGGCCCCGATCGTTGCCAGTCAGGGCGGCAATGCCGCGACCCAGACCATGACGGTTGCGGTGCGCGCGCTGGCGACGCGCGAACTCGGCTCCAGCAACGCCTTTCGGGTGGTGCTTCGCGAGAGTCTGGTCGGCCTCGTCAACGGGCTTGCATTTGCCATCATCACCGGCGTTGCCGCAGTGGCCTGGTTCAAGATTCCCGGACTCGGCATCGTGATCGGGCTCGCCATTATCTGCAATCTCGTAGCCGGCGCGTTGGGTGGCATCCTGATCCCGATGGTGCTGGAGCGGGTGCGCGCGGACCCGGCGGTGGCATCGGGCACTTTCGTGACCACCATCACCGACGTGGTCGGCTTCTTCTCGTTTCTCGGCATCGCGACGCTGTGGTTTGGGCTGAAGTAAACCGCGTTTGAATGAAATGCCGGCGCTTTCGCGCAAACGCGCGCCCGATTCGCGGCACCGGCTTATCGTTAATCGAAGCTTAACGCGCTCAGCCGACACTCTTTAAGGGGAGTCGGATATGCAGCGCTTGCGTCTGAAGGCCGATGGACGGATCGTCGAGTTGCGCGATGGGGGCGAGTTTCCGCTTGCGCCAGCGACGGCGCTGGGCGCTCCGGCGATTGCTTCCGTGACGCCCGCCAACGGGAGTTCTTCGACTGCCGTGCGCGACCTTCGCCGGCGTGCGCGCCTCACGCAGCAGGAATTCGCGTCTCGTCTTGGGGTTCCGGTTGAGACAATCCGCAATTGGGAACAGGGCAAACGTATGCCACGCGGGCCTGCGCGGGCGCTTCTCGCCGTCATCGCGCACGCTCCGGACACAGTCTTTGCGGCTCTGGCCAGAACTTGAGGTCGGAAGCAAACGCAGCTCCGGAATGCACCCATGCGTTGGTTGGCAGCGCGACAGCGCACGGACATAATGCGAATCTATTCGTGCGAGTATCCTTGAGATGCGGTTCGTCGAAGCCAACGGTGCTGAAATCCCGGCAATCGGACTAGGGACCTGGGAACTGCGCGGCCCGACCTGCGCGCGCCTGGTCGAGCAGGCACTAAAGCTCGGCTACCGCCACATCGACACCGCCCAGGTCTATGAAAACGAACGCGAAGTCGGCCAAGGCCTGCGCTCCTCGAGGGTCCGGCGCGACGAGGTGTTCGTGACCACCAAGGTCTGGACCACTCATTTCGCTCCGAACGATCTCGAGCGATCCACCAAGGAGAGCCTCACCAAACTCCGCCTTTCCGAAATCGACTTATTGCTGCTGCACTGGCCAAATCCGCAGGTACCGCTGACCGAAACGCTTGGCGCGCTGGCTCATGCAAAGAAGCTCGGCATCGTCAGGCATATCGGCGTTTCGAACTTCACCGTGGCTTTGCTTGAGGAAGCGGCCGCGGTCTGCCCGGAACCTCTGGTGTGCAACCAGGTCGAATACCACCCCTATCTCGATCAGAGCCGGGTCAAGGATGCATGCGCGCGGCACGGCATGGCGCTGGTAGCGTACAGCCCGGTCGCAAAGGGTCGCATCAAGAGCGACCAGACTCTGGCGCGGATCGGAAAGCCCTACGGCAAGACCGCGGCCCAGGTTTGCCTGCGCTGGCTCGTGCAACAGAATGTGTCGGCGATACCGCGGACCTCGCGTGTCGAACGACTGTCGGAGAACATCGACGTTTTCGACTTCGCCCTGTCCGATGGTGAGATGCGGCAGATTTCAAGTATGGGCAGTAAGACGGGGCGGCTCACGGATTACGGTTTCGCGCCGAAATGGGATTAATGGCGGCTATGCCCGCGCGAGCAGCCGACAGGCTTGGCCGATGATTAGCGGCCCGCTAGCTCCCCATTGCCCGCCAGGCGCTCGAAGCGAACTGCCTCCGCCAGGTGACGATCACAACTGCCGCTGTCGATAGAAACAAAACCCAAGGACTGACGAACCAGCCGAGATAGCCCAGTGCGAAGAAGAACGCGCGCTGGCCGCGATTGAAGTGCCTCCCTGCTGCTTCAAACAACCTGGTCGTTCGCAAGACATGGGCTTCGGCGGCGGGGGTGTCGCGCTGTTGAGCCGGCGGCATCGCTCCCAGCAAGATGGCCACATAATTGAATAGCCGGTATGACCAGGCAAATTTGAAGAATGCGTAGACGAATATCAGGACCAGCCCGACGCATTTGATTTCCCAAAGCGCGGGCGAGGGGGTGAGATCGATCGGGAGGGTGCCAAAGACGGCCAGCGCTTCGGTCGTCGAACGCAGCAGAGCCACAGGCGGCGGATCCAGATCTCCCGGTACTGGTGCATACGGGCCGACAAGCTTTCGGCTCCATAAGCCGTGTGCTCCAGGGTGATGGCATACACGGTCCATTCCAGCACAAAGAAGCCAACTGCTAGAATGTCGACCCAATATGCGGCCATGTTGCCCCTCCCGACTGTTTATGCTGCCATGCGTGACCGCGCGCGGCAACCGCATGGTCTGTGGCTTGAGGGTCCGCGGGCTGCCATGCCAGTATGCCAGCGGGAAGGACTCGCCGGATGACTTTGAAGCTCGTGATCGGCAACAAGAACTATTCGTCATGGTCGATGCGGCCGTGGCTGGCGCTGCGGGCCAACAACATCGAGTTCGAAGAAATATTCGTTCCGCTCTATACCGGCCCTGAGGACAAGCAGCGAATTCTTGATTTCACGCCTTCAGGCAAGGTGCCGGCGCTCGTCGACGGCGACGTTACGGTCTGGGATTCTCTTGCCATCGTTGAATATGTGGCCGAACGATTTCCCCAAGCTGGGCTGTGGCCCGAGGATCGCGCCCGGCGGGCGCATGCTCGCTCGATTTCCGCGGAGATGCATTCGGGATTTTCAGCACTGCGCAATGAATGCGGGATGAACCTGCACCGGCCGATTCGCGCGATTACGCTATCAGCCGATGCGCGCGCCGATGTCGCGCGGGTTCAGCAGATCTGGATGGAGTGCCGCGAGCGCTACGGCAAACTTGGTCCATTTCTGTTCGGAAGCTTTGGCGCCGCCGATGCGATGTTCGCGCCGGTGGTGCATCGGTTTCGCACCTATGCGATTCAGGTCGAGCCGGAGGTGCAGGTGTATATGGAAAGCATGATGGCCTTGCCTGCATTTCGGGAGTGGACGCGCGCTGGGCTCGCCGAAACTCTGATTGTCGAGAAGTTTGAGGAAGCGTGAACGCGTTGCCGCATCCCTCGCCTAGAGTCTAGGCAGGAGCGGTTCCCGCCCCGGCAGGCCAAATGGTCTGAAATCCGAAAAAATGCCTCTAGCACGCTGAAAACATGCAAGATTCGGGTATTTGCCATCTGTCGATGTAACTGGCCAACCGGATCGCCGCCGTGCTATAGAGTTGGCGGGTTTGGACTAGGCCGTTGCAGCGAAAACCGTGGGCGCGGCCGACGTTTTTGCGTGATGGGAGAAGGCGTTGAAGCATAAATACAACGTTGGTGAGAGCGTCTATTTTACGGCCAGCAACGTGGCCCGTCCGGCCGCGAGCGGGACTTACGAGGTGATCCGGCTGCTTCCGACCGATGGCGACGACTGTCAATATCGGATCAAAAACTCGACTGAAGCTTTCGAGCGGGTGGCCAAGGAAAGCCAGCTAAACGTCTCCTGAAAGGCGCGCAAGGCCGGGTAGGGTTCCGTCCCCGCCGTCAAAAGGGCTCCGTTCTCATGACCACTCTGCATGGGCTGAGTGGAAGATCAGTTTCGCTGAATGCGTTCTATGCTGCGTTGGGGGGCATCGCGCATGAACTGGGCTTGGGCTACATCGCTTGACCAATTCTGGCGTTCGCCGGTCTTCCCGATGTGGCTGACGTTGGCTGCGGCGGGATTATTTGGGATCATCCTCATGACTATGCTGTTGCGTCCTGAGAGATCTCTCGCGAATGGCACTGTCACCGTGATCATCACTGTGCTGGCTCTCGGCATCGCCGCTGCAGCGAGCTTTCGAGGCTTCGGTCCCGCCGCCGGCAGTGCCTCCGAGACAACCGCCTCCGCCCAGCCGCCGACCAACGCGGCGCTGCCGGCGTTGTCGTGCATCGATGATCTCGCGGGCGACACCGTTCTAGGGGCCTGTGAGAAGGCTCTGTTCGGTTCAGCCGAAACTGCCGCGGCTGCGGTATCCTATGCGGCTTCCCAGATCAGCCGGCTGACCGCATTCGGAGATGTCGCAACCGCCAACCGAAGCCTGACGCCGGAATTGCAGACGCTACGGCGAGCGGTGGAGCGTGACCGTTACGGCCTGATGGCGCAGGTGTTGCTCGCTCGGGATCATTGTTCGCCATCCGATTGCGCAGCTTTCCGCGCTTTGACGGATAATCATCAGATCGCGTCCAATATGGACGTACGAGTCTATGACGGCTTGGTTGCGCGCTATGCGCCGTCATGGAACGCGCCTGCCGCGGTGGCAGCAGCGCCGGCGCCCATGCTTGCTCCCGCGATGCCGACGGGCAAACCCACCAACGCCGATTTCCCCTCGGCAGCCTCGACCCCGGCGGTCAGCATCATGAGTCCCGAGCCGGGACCAGCCGCGTCCTCATCCGCACCGCGCCCGCCGCAATCGCCCCCACCGGCCGCGAATGCGCCATTACCGCTGGCGCGCCCCGCCGCGGCGGACACCCCCGCGGTGGCCACGGCCAAAAAGCCGGCGGCGCAGAAGCATACTGCCGGCCCGGTTCAGCTCGCGCCGCCGCCTGGAACCCCGGCGACCGAAACGTCCAACGATTGATGGTTGAAGCCGCCGCGCGCCAGGAAGGCTTTGCATTTGTGTGCGAGTCAAAACCGTTTCCACTTTCCTGACCATACTCTAACGTCGTGCCATGCCACTTCACCTCATAAAGCTCGCGGTCGGCTGCGAATCAGTCAAGGACCTCAAAGGCCGGATTGCGGAGCGAATGCGAACGGCGAAGAAAAAGGGCCTGCCGCTCCATCATATTCACATCACCCGCATGACGCCTAAACGGATCGATGAGCTGCTTGCGGGCGGTTCTCTGTACTGGGTCGTCCGGGGCGAAATCGCCGCCCGAGAAAAAATCATCGCTGTCGAACCGTTCAGGGACCGCGACGGCATCGGACGATGCCGGCTGGTGATGCGGCCCAAAGTGATCGCGGTCTCGCCACGCCCGATGCGGCCTTTCCAGGGCTGGCGCTATCTCGGCGAGGATGCCGCCCCACCGGATCTCGGCAGGGCTGCGGCCGCAAGCGTCGCTTCGATGCCCGAGCCGTTGCGGCGCGAACTGCGCGATCTCGGGCTGCTCTGACCAATACTGGAGTCGCCGGGGACACCGGCGGCCGATAGTGTCTCAGTTTGCCAAAGTGAATTTTTTAGTTAATGGGCCTTGTTTCGTGCGGGCGTCACGAGCGTCGATCAGGTCGACGATCTGCTCCATATTCCAGAGCGTATCGGAAACGCCAGCGGCAAGCTTCGCAAGGGAGGCCGGCATTCATGCTTGACCATGTATTCCTATCGGTCAGCGACATCGAACGCTCGGTCGCCTTTTATACGCGGGCGCTGGCACCGCTTGGGATCACCGACCGCGTCGATTTTGACGGCAAGGATGGCCCGCTGGGGCATCCCGATCTCAAGGGCTTCGGCTGCAAAGGGCGGTTCATCCTTTGGCTGCGGTCAGGCGAGGTCGATAGCCGGGCGGCGCATGTCGGTTTCATCGCGAAGTCGCGGGGCGAGGTCGACGCGGCCTATGCGGCCGCGATGGCGGCAGGCGCGAGCGACAATGGCAAACCAAGTGCCAGGCTTTACTACGATCCACGCTACTATGCCGGCAACGTGTTCGACCCCGATGGCTATAGCCTCGAATTTGTTTACAAGAGCTGGCAGCACCAGAAGCCGTAACATCGCCCGGGAATACGTGGATTTTCAAACTGAGACACTACCCTGCAGCCGACCTCGAATCAGCTCCGGAGAAAGAATTTCGGCGCGCTAAACCGAGACGTTGTCGATGAGCCGGGTTGTTCCAATCTTGGCCGCGACCAAAATCCGCATCGGGCCGTCCTTCACCGCTGCAATCGGCCGCAGAGTCTCGGCGTGACGCACCTCGAAATAGTCTAGCGTGAATCCGGCGGCCACCGCGAGTGCGGCCCCAGCCGCCATGGCGGCTTTGATATCGTCGCCCGCGCGCAAGCGCTTGGCGCTCTCCTTCATTGCCCGGTACAGCTCGGGCGCGGCCCGGCGCTCTGCCTCTGACAAATAGACGTTTCGCGAAGACATCGCGAGCCCATCGCGCTCGCGCACGGTACGCGACCCGATCACCTTGACGCCGAGGTCCAGATCTCTGGCCATTTGCGTCACCACGCGCAATTGCTGGAAGTCCTTTTCGCCGAAAATCGCGAAATCCGGTCGACACTGCGTAAACAGCTTGCCGACCGCGGTGCTGACGCCGGTAAAGAAATCCGGCCTAAACCGGTCTTCCAGACCCACCTTGGCCGGACCTTCCGTCAGGATTTTAGTGGCAAAGCCGTCCGGGTACATGGTCTTGACGTCCGGATTCCAAATCAGGTCGACATTCTCGGCTGCGAGCAGGGCGAGATCGGCATTCCAGGTCCGCGGGTACGAACCAAAATCCTCCGTCGGCGCGAATTGGGTTGGATTGACGAAGATCGAGACGATCACCTTCGCCGCACGGCGTTTCGCCAGCCGGACCAGCGAGAGATGACCATCATGGAGAGCTCCCATGGTCGGCACCAGCGCTGTTGTGACTCCTTTCGAGCTGATGCCATCGATCGCGCGACGCAACGCAGGGATCGTGCGGACGATCATGGGACTTCGCGACATCTAAGGCTCGAACTCCGAGAGCGGGGAGGGAGGCGGATAGCCCAGAGAGGAGCCGGGCAACAGTTCTTATCAAGTCCGAGGCCGGGCGGCGAATCGGCAGCGCGCAATTTTGACTCCAACCTACGCGGCAGACGTCACGTCGAGTGCGCATCGCGACGTCAGCGCCGTCGCGAGCGCATCGGATTCATGATTAAGACAGACCATCAGCGATTTAAAGGCGCAGTTGCGCATTTCACTTGACCGCGGTCGCGCGGGCTTTGAAGATATCGCAGGGGACGAAGCAATGTTGGTGCAAACCAGTCAGGGCCAATCGGGCTCGGCTCACGTCGTTGTGCTGGGCAATGAGAAGGGCGGTTCGGGGAAATCCACCACCGCTTTGCACATCGCCGTCGCGCTGATGAAGGCAGGACAGCGCGTTGCCACCATTGACCTTGATTGCCGTCAGCAAAGCTTCACTCGCTACATCGGCAACCGGGGCGCTTGGGCGCGCCGCACCGGACTCAATCTGGAAATACCCGTGCATTGCTGCATCAAGCTCGGCGAGACCATGCAGATCGCCGATAACGAATCATCCGAGTTCCAGCAGTTCGTGGATGCCGTGAGCGCCGTCGAGCACACCTTCGATTTCATAGTGATCGATACTCCGGGCTCGGACAGTTACCTGATGCGCCTGGCGCATTCGATGGCCGACACCTTGGTGACGCCGATCAACGACAGCTTCCTCGATTTTGACGTACTGGGCACAGTCGATCCCGCGACCTATGCCGTGATCGGTGAGAGCCACTATGCGGAGATGGTGCGCGATACCAGGCGCAAGCGTCGCCAGCTCGACGGCGCCTCCACCGATTGGATCGTGGTCCGCAATCGGTTGTCGATGCTGGGATCGCGGAACAAGCAGCTCGTCGCCAATAGCCTCAATGATTTGTCGATGCGGCTTGGCTTTCGCTCGATCGATGGGTTCGCCGAACGTGTCGTCTATCGCGAATTTTTCCCGCGCGGGCTTACCGCGCTCGACGACATCGACGAGGCTACCCTTGGTACCCGCCCGAGCCTCGGGCATGTCACCGCCCGCGAAGAGGTCACCAGCCTGCTGCGCCAGTTGAAGCTGCCGCTCGACGAGCGCGGCCGCCGGCGCGCCGCTAATCGGGCCGAATGGTTCACCCAAGTCGATAAACCCCTCGAAATGCATGACATTCTCGGCTTGGACGTTGGCGTGGTGAGCTAACCCGGATCGCCGCGACGAAGCTGATTCGTTAGCGACAGCTCGCCCATGGGGTAAATGCGCCCTGGTCGGGAACTTAGCCCCGCCCGATGCTGCGCCATTGCGAGTTCCAGCGTGCGCCGCACAATCGACAGGCAGTCAATTCACAAACTTTAATCTTCCCGTCACGTCGCCGTGACATATATGATGGCACAAGGAACCGTAGAGATTCCGAATGGGAACAGTCTGCTGACTGCGTCGCGTCGAGGACCACATGAAGCGTGGGATTGTCATTCTGCTTTCACTTTTCGTGCTGACGGCGGTCGGGTACTTCACCGTGAGCAAGTGGGCGATTCGTCACGAGACGCTCGCGTTCTACGACGCCAGCAGAGGCAATCGTCCAGTCGAAGTTGACGTTGCCGTCCGGTGGGACAGGGAAATGCAGGCGAATGCCGGCATGATCATCTTGCCGGTGGCGGTCCTCAACCACGGCAATACAGTCAAGTTCACCGAATATTCTTTCCTGGCGAACATATTCGCTGCCCGCGGCTATATGGTGGTCAGCATCCAGCATGATCTGCCCACCGACGCGCCGATGGTGACAAAAGTCGGCGAACTCTACGTCGGGCGCCAGCCGCAGTACCTGCGCGGCATTGCCAACATCAGATTTGCCATCGAGGAAATGCATAGGGTCCAGCCGAACGCGGATTATGACCACCTGACGATGGTGGGGCATTCCAACGGCGGTGACATTTCGATGTATTTCGCCAAGCTGTATCCCGATCAGATCAGGAAGATCGTGACACTGGATAATCTGCGCGTGCCGTTTATGACCGACGGCCGTTTCAAGATCCTCTCGTTCCGTTCGAAGGATCCGCAATTCAAGACAGACCCGGGGGTGATCCCTCCTGAAGAGGTCCGCCAGAAGTCTGGCATTCAGGTCGTCCAGACCGGGTTCCAGCACAACGATATGCGTGACACCGGCCCCGACAAGGCAAAGGCCACGATTCAGGACATGCTGGACAAATTCCTGGACGACGAGAGCCCGCTTCGGCCGGTCATAACCAAAACGTCGCCTCTGATGACCGATGCCGGTCCGGTCGCGCCCTACGCCCCGGTCGCCCCCGGCGCGTCGGCTCAGAACTGACCTCAGCACAGTCCGAGCTCCGGAACCAACGACGCCGCTGACGTGCATTGACCGCTCGGGGATCGCGGCCCACATATGACTTGCTGAAGTTTTCGAGCGCTGATGTCCGTCGAACCGACCAAACCGAAATCGGCATCCGAGGTATCCCGGACGCGAAAGGCTGAATCCGCCGACTTGCCGGAGGCGAA
>VAZS01000023.1 GCA_005884855.1 Alphaproteobacteria bacterium
CGAGCTCCAGCGCCATCACCTTGGTGGCCTGGATGATGCCTGCCTTCGAAACGCTGTAAGGCGCAAGAAACTTCATGATACCGACGCCGAGCACCGAGGCGATATTGACGATGTTGCCTTCCTGCTTGCGCGCGATCATCCGCCGCGCCATCTCGGTGGCGGCAAAATATGCGCCCTTGAGGTTGGCGTTAATGACGGAGTCCCAGTCCGCCTCGGTCTGGTCGACCGAGAGTTTTTCAATGGCTATGCCGGCATTGTTGATCAGCACGCTGACCGGACCCAGCGCGGCTTCCGCTAGGTCCATGGCTTTCCCAATCGAAGCCGTATCCGTCACATCCATTTGCACCGCCACGGCGCGGCCGCCCTGCCCCACAATTTCCTGCTCGAGGCTCTTCAATTTTGCGGTCTGGCGGGCCGCCAGCACCACCGCGGCGCCATGGCTAGAAAGAACCCGCGCGAACTGGCGGCCTAGCCCTTGCGAAGCGCCAGTGACAAGAATGACTTCCTTATTGACATCGAACAGGCCGGGCATGACCAACTCCGCGAAGCTATGCGCTTATTGATACAGACCCTTGTCGCAATCGCAAACCCTCGACCAGCTGGCATATCAGGGGATCGCTCGCGGGATGAGCTAGATTCGTGCAAGACCGCGCCAGAGATGCATTTGACAGGGCGCGCGGGTCTCTTATCAGGGCGCCCCGGGTTGGCTACACTCGCGGAATCGGAACTCAAAAATCATCCGACATAACAGGGAGTGAGACAGTGGATCTTGGGATCAAAGGCCGCCGCGCCATCGTGTGCGCATCCAGCAAGGGCTTGGGACGCGCCTGCGCGATGGCGCTCGCCAATGAAGGGGTGCATGTCACGCTGACAGCCCGAGGTGCCGAGGCGCTTGCCAAGACGGCAGCGGACATACGCAAAGCAAATCCCGGCGTCACCGTGACCGAGGTCGCCGGTGACATCACCACACCGGCGGGGCGCGAGGCTGCCCTGAAGGCCTGTCCCGATCCGGACATCCTCGTCAACAACGCCGGCGGCCCGCCGCCGGGAGATTTCCGCAACTGGACGCGGGACGACTGGATCAAGGCGCTCGACGCCAACATGCTGACGCCGATCGAACTGATCAAAGCGACGGTGGACGGCATGATGGCCCGGAAGTTCGGCCGGATCGTCAACATCACTTCGGCCGCGGTGAAGGCCCCTATCGAGGTGCTGGGATTATCCAACGGGGCGCGCACAGGGCTCACCGGCTTTGTCGCAGGCATCGCGCGCAAAACCGTCATCAACAACGTCACCATCAACGCACTATTGCCGGGCCCTTTCGATACCGATCGGCTGAGAGGTCCGGTGGCGAAGTTGGATGCGGACAAGCGCGGTATCACCGTCGATCAGTTGCTGGCGGAACGCGCCAAACTCAATCCCGCCGGACGCTTCGGCGACCCTGAGGAATTTGGCCTCGCTTGCGCATTTCTATGCGGCGCGAAAGCAGGCTTCATCACCGGACAAAACATCCTGCTCGACGGCGGCGCCTATCCAGGCACGTTGTGAAGGCGGTCTGGTACGAGCGAACCGGCGCGGCGGGCGAGGTCCTGACGTTCGGCGAGATGCCGACCCCGCAGGCCGGACCGGGCGAAGTCCGGGTCCGCCTGCACGCCTCCGGCGTCAATCCCGCCGATGTGGGGCGCCGCGCCGGCAACTATCGCGCGATGGAATTTCCGCGCGTGATCCCCAACAGCGACGGCGCCGGCATTATCGATCAGATCGGCGGAGGAGTCACACGGCTGGGCGCTGGCCAACGGGTCTGGCTCTACAACGGCCAACGCAACGGCCGCGCGTTCGGCACCGCGGCCGAATATATCGCACTGGCCGAGCACCTCGTGACCCCGCTGCCCGACGACTTGTCGTTCGCGGCCGGGGCGACGCTCGGCATTCCCTGCATGACGGCGTGGTGCTGCTTGTTTGGTGACGGACCGATCGCCGGCCAAACAGTTCTGGTCACCGGCGGTGCAGGCGCGGTCGGCCATTATGCCGTGCAACTGGCCAAAGGCGCCGGCGCTCGGGTGATAGCAACCGTTAGTTCGGGGGCCAAGGCTGAGCAGGCAGGTCTGGCTGGCGCCGATCTCGTAATCAATTACAAGACCGAAGATGTCGTTTCCAGCACGATGGCGTTCACCGGAGGGCGCGGTATCGATCGCGTCGTCGACGTCGATTTCGGCGGCAATATCGCAACAACACTGAAACTGATGGCCATGAACTCGAGCATCGCCGTTTACGCCACCAACGGCAATCGCAATCCTGTCGTGCCGATGCGCGAATTGATGGAGAAATGCATCGCGCTGCGCACGCTGGTGCTGTTCGCGCTGCCGCCGCCGTTTCTCGCAGCCGCGCAAGCGGATATTTCGAAGTGGCTCGCCGCCGGCAAGCGCATCCACAATATCGCCGGGCAGTTTCCGTTGTCGGAGACAGCGCAGGCCCACGTTGCGGTGGAAAAAGGCGACAAGCTCGGCACCGTGATTGTCGAGTGCGCGCGCTAGAGCATCACACCGGGGTGGTGCGTTCGTCGTTCCAGCTCAGGCCGAACTGGTCCAGCCCCTCGGCGAGGTAATCGCTGACCAGGGGTTCGCCGAGCAGGTACCTTGCGGTGCGCTTGTTGTCGCCTTCGGCCGCCTCATGTCGCAGATCGTCCCATTCCTCGAGGGTGGCATCGCCGCGCCCGAGACGCATCAGGGCGACCAGATCAATCCGCTCGTCTTCGGTCATGGCGCTGATGAAGCCGGTGATCTCGCGCACAACGGGATCATCCGCATTGTCCTCAAGCACATCGATCATCTTGTCATCGGTGCTGTTGGACCCGGAGTCCGGATCTGATTCCTGCTCCTTCACGTCGAATTCACGCATTTTTTCGATCAAAAACCCGACCTTTTCGGCCGAAACCGCTAATTCTGGCATTCACGCGCTCCTCAATCTCAAGTGCCTCTTCAACGCGCTGACCGGTGAGATGATCCATTGCACGGAGCGGTGGAAACCAGCATCTTTGCTGGGAAACAAAATCCCCACGAACGAAGGCCACTCGGAAAGCGCCTGATGCATTGGAAGGTAGGTAAGGTCAAGATTACCAAAGTCGTCGAACTGGAAACGGTCGGCAGCACCCGATTCATCCTGCCGCTGGCCAGCAACGAAGAAATCCGGAAATTGCCGTGGCTCATTCCGCATTTCGCCAACGAGGAAGGCCGTCTCAAGATGTCAATCCACTCGCTGGTGGTGGAGACGCCCTCGCGCCGGATCGTCGTCGATACTTGTCTAGGCAACAACAAGGAAGGCCGCAGCGTACCTACCTGGAACAACCGCCAAGGTCCGTTCCTCGACACCATGCACGAGGCCGGTTTTCCGCCTGAGAGCATCGACACTGTGCTCTGCACCCATCTGCATGTCGATCACGTCGGCTGGAATACCAAACTCGTGGATGGCCGCTGGGTGCCGACCTTCGCCAACGCACGTTATGTGTTCGGCAGAGGCGAATACGAGCATTGGCGTGACCACAGCGGCGAGCCCGAGAAGGCGGCGGTTTTCAAAGACTCAGTGCAGCCGATCGTCGAGGCCGGCAAGGCAGACCTCGTCGCTGACAACGCCAGGCTATGCGATGAAATCACCTTGATCCCGACGCCGGGCCATAGTCCGGGACACATCAGCATTCATATCCGATCTGACGGCGAAGATGCGTTACTCACCGGCGACGTCGCCCATCACCCCTGCCAGATGGCGCATCTCGAATGGTCGTCGACGGCGGATTCCGATCCGGTCCAGTCGGCCGTGACGCGGCGTGAGCTGTTCTCGCGCTTCGCCGACACACCGACGCTGGTGATCGGCGGCCACTTCAATGCGGGGCGGATCCGGCGCGAGGGCGATGCCTTCAAGTTCATCGTTTAGGGCGCAGCGCCCGAACCGGCTCTGTCGCGTGAGATCATGTCCAGGGCATAGCCCAGCAGCGCGCAGTCAGCAGTTGAATTTCCCGGCGCGCTGTTCCAAGAAGCATGCAAACAACCAGCATCCGAGGGAGTAATAACAAATGAAGCTCGTGCGTTACGGGGCAATTGGCCAGGAAAAGCCCGGCCTGATCGACAAATCCGGTCAATTGCGCGATCTGTCAGCCCATGTGAAGGACCTCGACGGAGGAGCTTACGCCCCGGCCTCACTGGCCAAACTGGCGGCCCTGGACCCCGCATCGCTGCCTGCGGTCAACGGCAAACCGCGGCTCGGTGCGCCGGTCACGGGCATCTCGAAATTCGTCGCCATTGGCCTGAATTATAGCGACCACGCCAAGGAGACCGGCAACCAGATTCCAACCGAACCGATCTTCTTCCTCAAGGCAAACACGGCGCTGAGCGGTCCAAATGACCCGGTGGAGAAACCGCGCGGCTCGACCAAGCTCGATTGGGAAGTCGAAATCGCAGCCATCGTCGGCACCACGGCCAAATACGTCTCGGAGGCAGACGCGCTCAATCATGTCGCCGGCTATTGCGTTTGCAATGACGTATCCGAGCGCAATTTCCAGATCGAGCGTTTGGGTCAGTGGACCAAGGGCAAGTCGCATGACACCTTCGGTCCGGTCGGACCTTGGCTTGTCACCAAGGATGAAATACCGGACGTGCAGAAGCTCTCGATGTGGCTCGACGTCAACGGCAAGCGCCGCCAGACCGGATCGACCGCGACCATGATCTTCTCGATGGCGCAGTGCATTTCCTACGTCTCGCAGTTCATGACACTGCGGCCCGGCGACATCGTCACCACCGGCACGCCCCCCGGCGTCGGCACCGGCATGAAGCCACCGCAATTCCTCAATGTCGGCGACGTGGTCACCCTTGGCATCGAGGGGCTTGGCGAGCAGCGGCAGGAGATCATCGCCGCGTAGGTCTTGCGGAATAACACGCTTGCTCTCGCCAAAGGATATTCCATGAAACTATCATTCTCCCCGGCCTCGCCATTTGCGCGCAAGGTGCGCATTGCGGCGATCGAACTCGGGCTGATCGACAAGATCGAATTCATCTCGCAGACGGTAGTGCCGGGCCAGCCCAATGAAGAATATTCGCGGATCACGCCGCTGAAGAAGCTGCCGGTTCTGATCCTGGACAACGGTGATGTGATCCTCGACTCCTATGTCATCGTGGAATATCTCGACGAACTCGCCGGCGGTGGAAAACTCCTCCCGGCGTCCGGTCCAGCCCGATGGAAGGTGAAGAGCGATCATTCAATGCTGCAGGGCATGCTCGATTCGATGCTGCTATGCCGGTACGAAAACATGGTGCGCCCGGAGCCGCTACGCTGGCAGGCATGGGCAGACGATCACTGGAAGCGGGCCTGGAGCGGCATGGCGCGATTCGACAAGCAGGCCGAAATGCTATCGCGCCCGCTTGATATTTCGCAGATCGCGCTCACTTGCGTGCTCGGCTATGCTGATTTCCGTTTTGCCGATTGCGGCTGGCGCAAGGCGTATCCGAAGCTCGACGCCTTCCACGAAAAAATGCTGGCGCGCCCCTCGGTGAAAATCTCGCTACCTCCGCCGGCTTAAGGGCGCAACGAGTTGTCAAGCATCAAACTCGCCATCGGAGACCTCGTCATCCATAGTATCATCGAGCAGGAAACCACGTTCCTGCCCGCGCTGGAGATGCTGCCGGGCCTGACGCCCGATTTGTTGGCAGAGAACAGGCCGTGGATGCGGCGGGCCGGGGCTATCGACGAAGCCGACGTGCTGATCCTGTGTTTCCAATCCTACATCGTGAAAACGCCGCATCACACCATTCTCGTCGACAGCTGCATCGGCAACGACAAACCGCGGCCGTTGCGCCCGAAATGGAACATGAAGACCGACGATACCTATATGCGCGCGTTGGCGGCCGCGGGTTTTTCCCTGAGTGACATCGACTACGTGATGTGCACGCATCTGCACGTCGATCACGTCGGCTGGAACACGCGGCTGGAGAACGGCCGTTGGGTGCCGACGTTTCCGAACGCGCGCTACGTATTCGCTAAAACCGAATTCGATTACTGGACCGAACTGCACGCCAAGACTCCCGTCGCGCCGTTCGGCGATAGCGTGCTGCCGGTGGTCGAAGCCCAACAGGCCGACATCGTGCGCCACGACTATGAGATCGGCGATCACGCGCGCATTCTGCCGACGCCAGGCCATACGCCGGGACATGTCGCATTCGCGTTTGGCCGCGGCAAGGATACAGCCGTGGTCAGCGGTGACCTCATGCACTCGCCGCTGCAGGCGCGCTATCCCGAATTGTCGGCGAAATTCGACGTCGATCAGATCCAGGCGGCGACGACGCGGCGCAATTTCCTGGAGCGCTACTGCGATAGCGATACTCTCTGCTGCACCGCGCACTTCCCCTCGCCATCGACAGGCCAGATCCGGCGCAGCGGCAACGGGTTTTCCTGCGAGGCGATCTCGGTCTAGCAGCTGATCACTCGAACAGACTGGGCGTGTGATTGACGTCAGCGCCTTCGATCGCCAGCATTTTAAGCTTGGTGACCACCCCGCCATTGGCGGAGAAGCCGCCAGGTTTGCCCCCGGCGGCGAGCACGCGATGGCAAGGCACCACGATCGGACAGGGATTGCGCCCGAGCGCCTGACCCACGTCGCGCGACAACTCCACCCCACCCAGCCGCTTGGCGATATCGCCATAAGTCATCGTCTTGCCTGGCGGGATAGTGCGGGCGATGTCATAGACGCCGCGGTGGAATTCGGGAACACCCCCGAGATCAAGCACCACGTCTGACAGATCGTTCGGCTTGCCTTGAAGCAATTCGACAATGCCCTCGATTGCGCGTTGCACCCCGGCCGGCGGCGGCGCTTCGGCGGCGTCGGCGTAGCGCTGACGGATGCGGGCGCGGGTTTTTTCTTCGCTACCCATCGGGAGCTGCACCGCGTTGATGCCGCGCGGACCCCAGGCAATGCCACAGCGTCCGATCGAGGTA
>VAZS01000024.1 GCA_005884855.1 Alphaproteobacteria bacterium
CGATTTCCTTCCAGCTCTGCGCCAGCAGATCGGCGCCGGCGTAGTGCGGGATCGGGATGTCGCGCACGAGGAGCGTGATCGGCAATTGCTGCACGCCGGCTTCCACGAGGAGGCGCTTCGCCTCGGCTCGCGCTGCCCCGATGTCGCGGGAGTACCCCGGCAAGCTTGCGAGATCCGCTTCCGACATCGCCAGGTTCCCGCCGGGCCGCATCAGTCCGCCGACATATTTGAGGAAGGTCGAGCCTTGCAGCCGCTCGGCCGCGCCCCAGCGGTCGATCGCCAACGACAAGGCGCGCCGCACGCGCGCATCATCGAACGGCTTCTTGTTCGTGTTGAACACGACAAGCAGGTTGGACAGCCACGGGCTCTCGCTCATCGCGATGCGGTCGCCCAATTTCTCGACGAGCTCGTCCCGCTGGGTCGGCGTGACACCGCGGAATTCAGCCATGATACGGCCGCTCTCATAGGCCTTCATGATCGCTGGCCCCGGCATGAAATCGACCTGGTACCCGTCGAGATAAGGCTTGCCGGGCTGGAAGTACTTCTCCCAGCGCCGGCCCGTCCAGCTCTCAGCCTTTTTGTGCTCGATGAACACAAAGGGACCGCTGCCGAGGATATGGGTCTTTGGGAATTGTGGGTCCTCGGCGAGCTTGGCCGCGCTATAGATGCAGTTCCAGGGCGAGGCAAAATTCGCCAGAATCGCGGCGTCCGGCCATTGCAGGTGAAAAATAACCGTCAGCGGATCGGGTGTTTCGATCGCGCCGATCGCGCCGAAATCGACCTGACGCGAGGAGGTGACGCCCTTGGGCGGATGCACAATGCGCTGGTAGCTCGCTTTGATATCGGCCGAGGTCAGACGCAAGCCATCGTGGAACAACACGTTCGGTCGTAGCTTGAACGTATAAGTCTGCCGGTCGGGCGAGACCTCCCAGGATTGCGCCAGGTCGCCGACGATCTGCGGGTAATTGGCGGTATCGAACTTGAGAAGCGTCGAATAATGCGGCGCCACCGGGTGCAGAAACGCAAACGAGGTGTTGCCGTGGCAGTCGTAATTGCCGGGCTCCACGGTCGAGGCGAACTCCAGCACACCGCCACGCTTCGGCGCGACCTCCGCGCCCGCCGATTGCAAGACGAATATAGCGACGGCAAAAAGGACAGCGCCCACGGAAAAGAGTCGCCGCACTAAACTCATCGGTAAAAACGTCACCGTCGAGGGGAGCCGATCGTGAGCCGGAGCTCTGTTTGAACCGCCCATCACCGGGCCTGCTCCCGCTCCCAGGACCGGAACTGTTGAAACAAAGCGTCCTTGTCCTGCTGGGTCATAGCTGCGCCCCCGATTGCCTGCCGACGCTCATCAACAAAGCGGGAGAACATCGTTCGCAACATCTCCGGGCTCGGCGTTTTGGCGACTTGCATGTTACGCTGCAGCCATTGGCCGGCAGGAGCATATCGGCGCCAACCCGGCAACTCGGCCGCGAGGTTTACCTCGTTCCATTTTGGGTGATGCCCGGGCGCCAGCAGCGACTGAAACCCGGTAAAGAAGATGTCGACAAAATTGGCCACATTGCGGGACCGCTCCGGCAGCTGACGAAGTTCGGTGACCGCAAGCACATTGCCAACTGCGATCGTCTCGACGGGCTTATTCTGTGGTATCAGCTCGGGATAATCCGCCTCAGACAGGCGTGTCGGAGTATAAGTGGCCGCTATTGCAGCGTTCACGGGAATTACAAGAAAGTGAATGCTCTCATTTCTCTTCAGAGATGCGAAAACCGGCGAAGGCTTCCCACCGACAAACGCGACGGCGGCGATTTCGCCCCGACGCAGCTTATCCAGCGCGACGTCTTGGGTGTCGTTCGTCACGGCCACTGGAATCTTCAACATCTCGAACAGCCGGGCTGCGGTAATCGAGGTTCCGCTCCCCTGGACATCGACGTTCACCTTGCGATCTTTGAGCTCGGAAATGTCCTGGATCTCCGGACGCGCCAGCAGGTGAAACTCTTCGTTGTGGAGCTTGGTTATGTAGGTCAGAGACGCTTCGATGCCCGGATACAGTCGTTGCGCTTTAGCGTATTCGAGCACGTCGACCGGCAAGATTGCCATGTCGATCCCGCGCAGGTACTTGAGATCAACCAGGATCTGCAGCGCTCCCTTGCCGACGACGGGCAGGACCCGACGGGTCGCTCCATCATCGACCAGATTCGCGAGATCTTCGACCAGCCGGACCGACATGCCGCCGCTGCCTGAGGTCTCGATTTCGACAACCCCGCGATTGACAGCCTGTGGTTGCTGAGCGAGCAACGCTTGCCAGGGCAGCGCGAACAGAGCAAGCGCTATAACCACCAGAACCTTACATGACCTCAACGGGACCATGCCGATCACTCCCCCTCTTTTTTTTATAGCACGTCCTAATGCGGCAGCCTCTCCGCTGCTTTGCGATCTATGATTTCTCGAAGGCTCGCCGCAAGTTGTTCGCGACGATATGGTTTGCCGAGAACCGGAAATTGCTTCGGCAATGCATGTGTATCCGTGAGGACACCAGCTGTGTAGCCCGACGTCAGCAACACCTTTAAAGTGGGCTGCAGGCGCCGCGCCTGCTCGGCCAGCTGAATACCATTGATCCCGCCGGGCATCACAATATCCGAAAATAGAAGATCAATCTTTTCGAAACCCTTCAGGATCTGAAGCGCTTCCCGCCCGTTGTGAGCGGACATCACTCGATAACCCAGATCCGCGACAGTTTCTTTGGCGGTTTCGAGCACGGCCTCATCATCGTCGACCACCAACACGGTTCCGCTACTGCTTCGTTGCGCGACCGCTAGCGCGGGTCGGTCCTCAACTTCCTCCAATGCGCCGTTGCATCTGGGCAGGTAAAGTTTGACCGTAGTGCCCCTCCCGACCGCGCTACGGAGGGTGACATGGCCGCCGGACTCCTTGGCGAACCCATAAACCTGCGAGAGACCGAGCCCCGACCCTTTTCCGACATCCTTTGTTGTAAAGAACGGCTCGAAAACGCGGGGCAAGACGGAAGCGTGAACGCCGATGCCGTTGTCGCGCACGGAGACCACGGCATAGGCACCCGGGGCTATCTCGGAATTCTCGTCCGCATAGGGCTCATCAATCACCACGTTGGCCGTCCCAATTGTGATCCGGCCGCCCTTCGGGAGAGCATCGCGCGCGTTCACGACCAGATTGAGGACGGCCGCCTCGAACTGGGCTCGGTCGATTTTGCTGCGATCGAGTGCCGGGTCGAGCTTGAGCCGCAATTCGATCGGCGGACCGGCGGCATGACGCAGAAGTGTTTCGAATTCCAGCAACACGCGATTGAGATCGAGCGTGGTCGGCCTCATGACGCTGCGTCGCGAGAACATCAACAACTGTTCGATAAGGTGCTCACCGCGTTCAACAGCCTGAAACGCAGCCCGCGAAACCCGCGCGACGCGAGCGGTGTCCTCTGGTCTTCGTACGATCAATTCGAGATTACCGCTGATAACGGCTAGAAGATTGTTGAAATCATGAGCTATGCCCCCGGTGAGCTGCCCGACAATGTCCATCTTCTGAATGTGCCGCAAAGAGGCTTCCGCTACCTCCCGCCGCTCGGAGTGCACCTGCACAGCAGTCAGAGCGGCGTCGGCAGCCGTACTACGCCGAAGGGCAACCCGCGCCAGAAGCCATAAGCAGATCAACCCTGGCAAGCCCATTGCCAGATGACCTGCCATTAGCCACAGCCAACCTTCGATTACCGCAGAGCGCTTGAGACCGACTGAGACGTAGACGGGATACGCGCCGAGCTGGCGATACGAGAAAAGCCGTTCGATGCCGTCGAGCGCAGAGGCGCCGTCATAGCCACCACTCTTCGGCTCACGCGCGATCGTTTGGCGAAAAAGGCTGTTGCTCGAGAGGACGTTGCCCACCTGATCATCGCCCGGGGAGCGAGCCAGCACGGCACCGTCCGAACGTATCACGGTCACCAGAAAGTCTTTGAGATCGATGATCGTCCGGTAATACCCGACGAAGTCGGACAGTTTAGCCGCGATGAAGATGAGACCAGCCCCTCCATCTTGCGCCGAGGCTCGATCGAGGCGAACCACGCTAAATTGCGGGGCTTGAGTAAAGGTACCCGGCACAGCGGTTCCAATGTAGATCGGCTCCTTTCCGTCCCGGTCCACCCGAACATAATTGGGTGGCCCTATGTTGCTGGTGGGGAGCGGAAAGACGGGATTGCTCGCTGCTAGGCCCTGACCTGGAATAATCAGCCCTACAGCGGAAATCTGCGGCTTGCCCTCGAACTGCCGCAGATAACGATGGAATTCCTCCGAACCGATCAGTTCTGAGGGATCTTTCCCCTCGATGTGCTCGGCGACACGGTCGAGGATCAGCTCATCGCTCTCGAATGCCTTCAGGGCATACTCATGGATCGCGTCTTTCGCTCGATCCACCCGCTCGCGAGCATCGCGAAAAGCAGAAACGTAGTTTACCCATGCCGCAGCCGCAAAGAGCACAACAGGTACGACAATGACTGCTACGGTCAGAATCCGCAGAGCCCGCGTGATACCCCCGACGGGTGCTCCTGCGCTGCGCAAAATGTCCATCGGATGCCTGTCGACGCAGAACGTCGATGCCGAGATTAAACCGAAGCTGATTTCTTTGAATACCCGTTTGTGCCGGCAAAAGCGAATGGTCAACTTGCAGGAAGGTTTTACCCATATCCGATGGATAACGGATCCCGCCAGGCTGGGGACGAGCTGAGAGGACCGGTAATGACCGGTTCCGGCGCTTAGCGGAAGCTCCTGGTCGCGGTCAGGTGCTTCCGGTTATGCCCCTAAAGGACCTTGCTGGCTCGATGTGAGAACGGTGCAAGAGGTAGTTGGAGAACCCGGCGGTGGCGCTGTCATCCTCCTCGTTATGGCTGATGCTGCTCTACGAGCGCATGAAGCCTTCGAGTTCGGACGCGGCCCAGTTGATCACGTCGTTGACCGATTTGCCGGATTGCGTGACCTGGGCGATCATCTTCATCATCGTCGCCTGAGCGTAAATCTGCGTTCCGATTTTCAACGGTGCCGGATAGCCCGTGAGATGGGGGATCACGTCACGCCGCGGCGGGAAGTTGTACACCGTGTATCTCGGCGGCTCGACCTGTTCCCAGGCCTTGAAATCCAAAAAGCTGGCGAACGGGGGGAGATCAAAGCCGGAGCTTGCGTTGACGAGCTTTTCCTGGTTTTCGCGCGTGGTAAGATAAGCCAACAGGCTCTTGGCCGCCGGTATGTTTTTTGAGAAGTTCCAGATCCCCCAGTAATAATAAATCGTCGCGTCGAATCTGCCCTTCGGCCCTTTCGGCGACGAGAAAGTCCATAATTGCTTGGCAATTTCCGGCCTGTCGCGAGCGGCCACAGCATAGGCGCTCGGCGCGTTCATGATCAACGCGGCTTTGCCGGAGATCAGCTCCTTGTTGTTCGAGGCGTTGTCATAGGCGTAGACGCTCTCCGGCATGGTTTTGGCGAGACGTTTATGCCATTCGAGCACATACTTCGTAGCGTCCGACTTGACCGTGATATCGCCATTCGCGTCCACCAACTGTGCGCCGTAGGCGTGGAACACCACACCCGCCACGTTGATGGAGTCGGTGCAGGTGCTGAGTCCGAGGCCGAACGGATGCCCGCCCTTGGCACATTTTTCGGCCGCGGTCAGGAAGGTTTCCCACGTCCAGTTGTCGATGAGCTCCTGGTCGGGGGTAGCGTCGGGCCCCGGATACATTTTCTGGAGGTCCAGGCCTGCATGCTGATTGAACAAATCGATGCGGGCGCACGTCGCCGCCGCGGTGCTGCCATAGCAGGTCGGCACGGCCAGCCAGCGACCGTCGATCTTTGCGCAATACTCGGCAGCCGTAGCAATCTTGCCGTATTTCTGAAGTAGCGGATCCACGACATCGTCGACCGGCACGAATTTGTCGGCATGCGCGTTTACATACCAGGTGCGCAGGCCCATGATGTCATGACCAACTTTCGCCTGCCCCTCGGCCATTAGCGTGATCAGATCCTTATCGCCGTTTGAGGTGATAAGGTCGACGGTGAGCTCGACCTTTTCCTTTTCTGCCCATTCTGCGCAAATCTTCTGCAACACTTGGCTCGCGCCAGGGACCCAGTGGTCCCAGGTTCCCATCGAAAGCTTGCCGGCGGCATAGGCACCGCGAACAAAGGGTGCCGCGAGCGAGCTAGCGGCAAAGGCCGGGGGAGCGAGCGCGGCGGTTTTCAATACGGCACGGCGCGTCAGCGACGATGTTGACATGCGAACCTCCCTGGATCGGTCGAGGCGTTGTTCCGCCCGTACCTGCTCGGCCTGGTTCTTGCCGGCCACGCCAAGATGTATCACGACGGCGCAAAATTGCCAGCGCGGCTGTCCTTGACGTTAGCCAATCGCTCGCGCGTCAGGTCAAAGTCTGCTTTCGGCGCAAACCGGAAGCTAGTGATCAAGGAGATGGGCGTCCGCTAAGCGCCGACAGCGGACCTTGCCGCAACCGCGCTTAGGCACCCGACCCTATGCTGCCATTGACGAGCTAACCAGCCTGAGCGGCTACTCGCGGCTGCTCGCATTCTCGTCATAGCGCACTCGTTGCCTTAGTGATCGCGAAGTCTAATGGTTGCACAGCCAGCCGTGCTGACATTAGCGAGGCTCGTCTGCGAATTCATCGGACCGTCAAGTCGTTCACGATTTACTAAAATCCGGCCTTGCGCAGCCCCTCCAGAATGTGCTCGACGTCGGCCGGATTGGGCCAAGTCCGCCGTAGCACACTGGCGGAATATTCCAGGTTCGCATCCATTTGCTTGAGTTCGGTTAGCGCCGCCTGCGCATCCTTTATCCTCCCGAGCTGGGCCAGCCCGGCGACGACATAGCGCAGGCCGTGCGGCCAATTCCGGTTGAGGGTCCACGAGCGCCGTCCGGCCTCAACGGCCTCGGCATAGTGCCGCATCTGGTAGTGCGCGCCGGCGAGAGCGGGAAGCCAGCGGTCCAGGCGCGGATCGGTGGGGCTGAGCCGGATCCCGGTTTCGGCCAACTCGATCGCCTCTTCCCGCCGCCCGACGTAAACGTACATCTGTCCGAGCATGACATGGGCGGCGGCAAAGCTCGGGTTGAGCCTGATCGCCTCCTCAAGCGCCGCGATCCCGCGGTCGATGCGCTGCGTCCACATGCAGACAAGACCGAGAGCGTAATGGGCATTTGGATAACGTGGATCGAGACGGATCGCGGACCGGCCCAGTTCGTAGCCCTCGGCAAAGTTGGCTCCAGCGTCCTCCGCCCAGCCGAGAAAGCCCGCGT
>VAZS01000025.1 GCA_005884855.1 Alphaproteobacteria bacterium
GCCAAATCACTGGAAGGCAAGTCGATCATCGTCACCGGCGCCGGGCGCGGTATCGGACGGGAGATCGCGCTGCTTTGCGCGGCGGAAGGCGCCAAGGTTGTGGTCAATGACCCGGGCGTAGCCGCCGACGGATCGGGATCTAGCGCCTCGCCGGCCGAAGAAGTGGTTGAGGAAATCAAAAAGCGCGGCGGCACCGCGGTTGCAAATTTCGAAAGCGTCGCGGAAGCAATTCCCGCCAGCAAGATCGTCAAGACGGCGGTCGACAGTTTCGGCAAGCTTGATGGCGTGGTGAACAATGCCGGCATCCTGCGCGATGCAATTTTCCACCGCATGAGCATCGATGCATTCGAATCCGTGATCAAGGTGCACCTGATGGGTTCGTTCTATGTATCGCATGCCGCCGCGCGGCTGTTCCGCGAACAGGAAAGCGGTTCATTTGTCCATTTCACCTCCACCTCCGGTCTGGTAGGCAATTTCGGCCAAGCCAATTATGCCGCCGCAAAGCTCGGCATCGTCGGGCTGTCGAAATCGATCGCGCTCGACATGAACCGCTTCAATGTCCGCTCGAATTGCGTGTCGCCGTTCGCCTGGAGCCGCTTGATCGGGACTATTCCGACCGAAACGGAGGCTGAGAAAGAGCGCGTGGCGAAAATTCAACAGATGGGACCAGAAAAGATCGCGCCCGTGGTGGCGTACCTGCTTAGCGAAGCCGGCAAGGATGTCACCGGGCAGATCTTCGCTGTGCGTATGAACGAGATTTTCCTGATGTGCCAGTCGCGCCCGTTACGCTCCGTGCATCGCGGCGAAGGCTGGACGCCGCAGACGGTGGCGGACCACGCCATGCCGGCATTGAAGTCATCGTTCTACAAGCTGGACCGCTCGGCGGACGTCTTTAACTGGGATGCAATTTAGAGATTCAACTACTTTGCCCGGTTTATGCCGAATTGTGGGATCACGATCTCCTCCCAACAAAAAAATGGGAGGAAACCTTATGACAACCCCGCTGACTTTTCCTGATAAAAATGAAGGTGTCGTCGACCGCCGCAGGCTGCTGAAGGCTGCGGCGGCACTGGCCGCGACAGGCGTGACGATGCACGCGGCTTCGGCAGCGACCGTAACGCCGTTCGGCCAAACGGGCGCCCTTACCCCGTCAACCGATCCGCTGCCATTGGGACCGCTGCCAGGGAGCCGCTATCCGGATTCTCACCTGGAGTCTATGAAGCCCAAGGTTTCGTTCGGACCTAGCGATTTCCCGGCCTTCGCCGGCACCATGGCCGTTGAGCGCGTCGCGACGGGAATGCGCTGGGCCGAGGGCCCGGTCTACTTCGCGGCTGGGCGCTACGTGCTATTCAGCGATATTCCCAATAACCGCATCATGCGCTTTTCGGAGGATGACGGTCACCTCAGCATATTCCGCCAACCGTCGATGAACTCGAACGGCAACACGATCGATCGGGAAGGACGCCTGATCACTTGCGAACACAGCGGCCGGCGGGTCACCCGGACCGAGCTCGATGGCTCGATCACCATCATCGCCGACAAGTACAACGGCAAGAAGCTGAACTCGCCAAACGATGCGGTTGTTGCTGCGGATGGTTCGATCTGGTTCACCGATCCCGTCTACGGCATCGGGGGTTTTTATGAAGGCCTCAAAGCAGAGCCTGAGCAGGAGAAGCACAACGTCTACCGAGTCGATCCGAAGTCCGGTGACGTCAAAGTTGTCGTCGATGATTTTGTGGAGCCCAATGGCCTTGCTTTCTCGCCAGACGAGAAGAAGCTCTACGTCTGCGACACCGGCTTCACCGACGGGCCGGACAAGCCGTCGCATATCCGCTCGTTCGATGTGGATCTCGGGGCCGGGAAAGTTTCGAACAGCAAAGTGTTTGCGGACATGCCCAAGCCGAGCATTACTGACGGGGTGCGTTGTGACACCGAGGGGCGCGTTTGGTGTTCGGTGGGTTGGGGCGATCCGAACGAGGACGGGGTGCGCTGCTACACCAAGGAAGGCGATCTACTCGGGAAGATCCACATACCGGAAACTGTCGCCAACCTGTGCTTCGGCGGTCAGCAACGAAACAGACTTTACATCTGCGGTTCGAGCTCGCTCTATGCAGTCTACACGAGTGTGCAGGGCGCCCTGAAGCCTTGATCAGCTCCGAGGCATCAACAGCGACTTGATGGCTCGTCAATGCGGGCTACCCTTTCAGGTAGCCCGCATTGAGCGTTGCTTCGTTTCCGCCTCACCCGCTGTTCCGCAGCCCGGCCGATATTCCATTGATAGTGAGCTGTATGCCGCGCAGCACTCGCTCATCGGGGTCTTGCGCACGGTGCTCCTTCAGGAGCTCCACCTGTACGTGGTTCAGCGGATCGAGATAAGGAAAGCGGTTGCGGATCGAGCGTTCCAGCAGCGGGTTGGCCTGCAATAGCCGCTCGTGCCCCATGATGTTCAAAAGCTTCTCGATCGAACTGTGCCATTCCCGGCGTATCCGTCCGAAGATATTTTCGCGCAAGGCTTTGTCTGGGACCAGCTCGGCATAGCGTGAGGCGATCGCGATCGAGCTTTTCGCCAAAACCATATCCATGTTCGACAGCAGCGTGCGAAAGAACGGCCATTCGCGATAAAGCTCTCGCAGAAATGGCATCCCCTTGTCCGGATGCTTCGCAACCCAGGCTTCGACCGCGCTGCCGAAGCCGTACCATCCAGGCAGCATCAGCCGGCATTGCGCCCAGCTGAACACCCACGGGATGGCGCGAAGGTCCTCGATCTCTCGCGTTTTCTTGCGCGAGGCCGGCCGACTGCCGATGTTCAGCGTGGCGATTTCCGTGATCACGGTGGAAGCCCAGAAATAATCCGCGAAACCCTCGGTCTCATAGACCAACCCGCGATAGGCTTTGAAGGCCAAGGCGGACAACTCGTCCATCGCCTCCAGATACTCCCTCGCCGGCGCGCTTCGCCTCGGCTGCAGCAGGCTCGCTTCAAGAGTGGCCGCCGCGAGGATTTCCAGATTATTCCGGCCTACCTCGGCATTGGAATATTTGCTGGAGATAATTTCGCCCTGCTCCGTAATCCTGATCTGTCCGTTCACCGCCCCTCCGGGCTGCGCGACAATCGCGTCATAGCTCGGCCCTCCGCCGCGCCCGACCGAGCCGCCGCGGCCATGAAACAACCGCAAGCGCACGTGGTGGCGCGCGAACACTTCGACCAGTCCGATTTCGGCCTTGTACAGCTCCCATCCGGAAGTGACGAAGCCGCCATCCTTGTTGCTGTCGGAATAGCCGAGCATCACTTCCTGAATAGCGGCCCGGCTGTCGACCAATCTGCGGTATTCGTGCAGCGACAACAGCCTGTCCATGATGCCGGCCGACGCCTGCAAGTCCTCGATCGTCTCGAACAGGGGCACAATGTTGATCGCGCTTCGCCCGGAGGGAGTGACGAGGCCGACTTCCTTCAGCAGCAAAGCGACCTCAAGCATGTCCGAGATGCCCTTGCACATCGAGATGATGCATTGTGGGATCACGTCGGCGCCGAATTTGGCGTGCGCTTCGGCGGCCGCACGGAACACCGCAAGTTCTCCTAGCGTCTCCTCACTGTATTTCACGAAGGACGAGATCAGAGGCCGGGCATTGCCCAGTTCGCTGGCGAGAAGCGTGATCCGCGCCTCTTCAGTCAACGCCAGATAGGACATACCCGGTGTCGCGGCGTCGATCAGCTCCGCGACAGTTCGTTCGTGCACGGCCGAATTCTGCCGCATGTCAAGACGCGCCAGATGAAAGCCGAAGCAATCCACGGCGCGTCGAAGTAACCGCAGCCGTCCGCGCGCGATTACGCGCGAATTGTTTGATATCAGCGAACGGTGGAGCGTATCGAGATCCGCTTTGAACTCACTGACATCGGCGTAAGCCGCGGCTTGACCGACCGGCGCGCGGGTGGTTTCGACGTCGAGCCTGACGGCGGTGGCGGTGAGCCGGGCATAGATGCCGGACACCGCCAGCCGGTACGGCTCGCCGCTTCGATGCGGTGAGGTGTCGGGCGATCGTTCGGCAAGCGCGCGCAAATCCTCCGAGACATCGGCCAGATGCGCCGCGAGCGACAGTTCGGCTCCGAGCGCGTGCAGTTCCTCAAGATAATACCGCAGTACGCGGCTGGACTGCATCTTCAGCGTCCCGCGCATCACCTCTGCCGTGACAAAGGGGTTGCCGTCGCGATCGCCACCGATCCAGCTTCCCATCTTCAGGAAAGAGGCCAGCTCTTCCTGCGCGCCGTCCGCCTCGTTCAGCCGATCCTCAAGCACGCAATGCAGCCGTGGCACCTCGTGCATCAAGGTGTAATCGTAAAACGACAACCCGTTCGAGACCTCGTCAAAAACCGTGAGCTTGGTACGGCGCAGCAGATTGGTCTGCCACAAGGTCAGCACCTCGCGGCGCAACTCTTCGTCGCTGGCCGCCAATTCTTCCGGCGTAAGCTGAACTCGCTCGCGTTGAGCCAACAGCGCCGCGATTTCCATCTCCCGATCGATGGTGCTTTTGCGGCGAACTTCGGTGGGATGCGCAGTCAGCACCGGGCTGACCAGGGCAGCTGCAAAGAAACGGCGCAGATCGGCAGCGCTCAATCCTGCCGAGCGCGCATGCGACAGCGTCAGGGCCAGTGTCCCCACGGCAGGGGGTCCGTCGACAGCAGCGCGAGCCCGCATTTGGCGGATGTTGTTCTGGTCTTCAGCGATATTGGCGAGGTGCGAGAAATAGCTGAAAGCGCGCACGATAAGCACGGTTTCGCCGGTCGACATGCTGTCGAGGATGGTTTCGAGTTCGCGCCGGGCAGGCCTGTCGTCATCCCGGTGAAACCTGATCGAGGTCTGGCGGATTCGCTCCACCAGGTCGAACACGTCGTCGCCTTCCTGGTCACGCACGGTGTCGCCGAGGATTCGTCCGAGCAGCCGGATGTCATTCCTCAGCCGGGCGTCTTCTTCAAGCGCCAGGGCTTCTTCGGCGCGATTAGGCCGCAGCTCGGGGTCGGAAGGCATGATCTGGGACGACATGGTGAGATGCTCCAGAAGTTTGCCCGGCAAGTCTTGGGTCGCAATTTTTTGAGGCCGACGCAAGGCCAACAAAAAGTGATTTACTTCGCCCTGCTCGCGAGCGACCTGGCCGTGGCGCTCTAAATCCGCCGCCCGGCGCGCTGCCAATACGGATCGCGCAGGACGCGCTTGAAGATCTTTCCGGAATCCTCACGCGGCAAATTTTTCATGATTTCCATGTGCTTCGGCACCTTGTAATCGGCCAGCGATGTCTTCAGGTGCGCGCGGATTACAGCGATGTCGAGCGTCTCGCCGGGTTGCGGCTCTACCACCGCCATCAGCGCCTCGCCAAATTCATCATCGGGAATGCCGAATACGGCGCAATCGTGCACGCCCGCGACCGCGTGCAGCGCCGCCTCGATTTCGGCCGGATAGATATTGACACCGCCCGAGATCACCATGTCGCGCTTGCGATCGCAGATGAAGACATAACCGTCCTCGTCGATATAGCCGACGTCGCCCGAGGTGATAAAACCATCGTGCTCGATCTCGGCCCGCTTCTCCGGCTTGTTGTGATAGGTGAAGTCCGGAGCATCAGCGATCCGCGAATAGATCTCCCCGATCTCGCCTTGGGGCAGCACGCTTCCATCCTCGCCGAGGAAGCGAAGCTCCGCGCCCGGCGCAATCTTGCCGACCGTGCCAGGCTTCTTCAACGCATCTTCCGAATTGGCGAACGTGACCGCGCCAGATTCGGTGCTGCCGTAGAATTCATAGATCACCGGTCCCCACCATTGGATCATCGCTCGCTTGACGTCAGCCGGGCACGGTGCCGCGGCGTGGATCACATGGCGCAACGAGGAGGTGTCGTACTTCCTGCGTACCTCTTCCGGCAGCTTCGTCAACCGGATGAACATGGTCGGAACCATGAAGATGGTGTCGATTTTCTCGGCCTCGACAAGCCGCAAGAATTCCTCCGGCTCGAACCGCGGCATCAGTACCAGCGCGCCGCCGAGACGGCCGGAGCGCAAACCGAACGAGTTCGGAGCTGAATGATATAGCGGTCCCGGCAACAGCGCTCGCGCTCCCGGCTTGAGCCCATAGATCATGCCGCGCATCCTCTCCGAGGAGGCGATTTGCTCGGGCGTCGGCGCATGGCGCCGAACCCCTTTGGGATGCCCCGTCGTCCCTGAGGTGTAGATCATGTTCTGTGGCTGCGGCCGTAACGTGCCATCATAGGGCCGCTGTTGTTCGAGCCAGGACTCAACATCGATTGCGAAATTCGGTGTGGCGAGATGATCCGGGTCGATCCTGTAATTGGAAATGATTTCGGGCGGGGTCGGCACGCTCAGCACAGTCACGCCGGCGGGGACCACCTCGCGAAGCTGATGCAGCATGTCGGCATGGCCGATCAGAACACGGGTGCCGGAATCTTCGAGGATGTAATTGATTTCCTCCGGCTTGAAATGCCAATTGACCGGCACCGCGTAGGCGCCGAGCTGCATCGCGGCATAGGCCGCCTCGACGAACGCGATGTCATTGCGCATGAGGATGCAGACGCTGTCGCCCTGC
>VAZS01000447.1 GCA_005884855.1 Alphaproteobacteria bacterium
CGGTCGTGATCGTGACGTCATGATAGCCGCCGCGAAACTTTACGCCGCGATATTTGATGACGCGTGCACGCCGCCGCTCCGCGCCGTAAGCCGGCGCCAGTTCCTCAAGCCGCAACACGCCATGGGCGACGCTATGCACGGTCTTGTCGCCGACGTCGGCGGTCAGGTCGTCAAGCAGGAGCACCGTGGTGTTGAATTGCGCGAAGTAGTGTTTGATCGCCAGGATCTGACGCCGGTAACGTAGCGAGCTTTGCGCCAGCAGCCTGATTTCGGAAAGGCTATCGAGAACCACCCGATCGGGCCGCACCCGTTCGACCACTTGGAAAATCTGTTTTGTGGTTTCGCCGAGTTCCAGATCGGACGAATAGAGCAAGCTCTGCTGCTGCTCGGAATCCAGCAGGCTTTCCGGTGGCAGCAGCTCGAATATTTCGATCCGGTCGTCCAACGACCAGCCGTGCGAAGCCGCGCCGTCGCGCAACTCGCGCTCGGTCTCGGACAGGGTGATGTAGAGACATTTTTCGCCCGCTTTGGCGCCTTCGAGCAGAAACTGCAGCGCCACGGTGGTCTTGCCGGTGCCCGGCGCGCCTTCCACGAGAAACAGATGCCCACGCGAAAACCCGCCCGACAAGATGTTGTCGAGCCCCCAAATGCCGGATTTCGCCTTGCTGGCGAGTGTTTCAGCAGAGTTCATGCGACCCCCTAAGCGGGGACAACCGCATTTGGCCCAATCGGTTCCGGCGGCGGGGGAACTTTTTTACTGCCGCTTCTCGATGAGCAGGCTTTGGACGGCGGCCGAAATAGCCGCATTGGTCCGCAAGCCCGGCGGCGTTGGGCCGGTCAGGATGGGATCACCGTTCAGGCGATAGACGGCGTCGATCAGGCGATCTTCACAACGGCGAATCGACGGCCGCCTCATATTCGTGTTTGAAGCGCGCGATCAATTCAGCCGCCGGCACGATCTTGCCGATGCTGCCGACGCCCTGCCCACTGCCCCAGATTTCCTTCCAGGCCTTTGGCTTGGCACGCTCGCCCGATGCGTCGGTGCCAAAGCTCATCTTCGAGGCGTCGGACTGCGGAAGGTTATCGGGATCCATGCCCGCGGCTACGATCGAGGGCTTGAGGTAATTGCCGTGCACTCCGGTAAACAGATTGGAATACACGATGTCTTCCGCGGTCGATGTGGTGATCATCTGCTTGTAGCCTTCGACCGCGTTGGCTTCGGCGGTGGCAATAAAAGCGGATCCTATATAGGCGAAGTCGGCGCCGAGCAGCCGCGCCGCGCGCACCGCGCGGCCGTTGCCGATCGCACCCGACAGCGCAATCGGTCCATCGAACCATTGCCGGGTTTCAGCCACGAATGCGAACGGCGATATTTCTCCGGCATGGCCGCCGGCGCCGGCCGATACCAGGATCAGGCCGTCCGCGCCTTTCTCGATCGCCTTGTGGGCGAATCTCTGATTGATCACGTCGTGAAACACGATACCGCCCCAGCGATGCGCCGCCTGATTGAGCTCTTCGCGCGCGCCGAGGGAAGTAATCATCATCGGCACCTTGTGCTTCTCGCACACCGCAAGATCCTGTTCGAGCCGGTTGTTCGATCGATGCACGATCTGGTTGACTGCAAAAGGCGCGGAGGGCCGCTCGGGATGCGCCTTGTCGTAGGCGGCGAGTTCTTCCTTGATCCGCACCAGCCACTCATCGAGCAGCGCCGGCGGTCGCGCGTTTAGTGCCGGAAACGATCCGACGACGCCGGCCTTGCATTGGGCGATCACGAGATCAGGCACGGAAATAATGAACAGCGGCGCACCGATCACCGGAATCGAAAGACGGCCCTTGAACAAGGCGGGCATGGACATTCGGAAAAATCCTTTTCGGCTATTCGGGAAAGACGCGATATGTTGGTCTAAAGATGCCAGACATCATACGAACAACGCAACCGCGCTGTCACGTTACGGCGCTACTGGCACAGCGCGCGGGTAACGTAATTATCCGTGCGGCAGTCGTCCGGCTTTCGCGTGCGCCCGGGGATCAGCACTTTGGCCGAACAGGCCTCGGCGGAATCCGTGTTGAGGCTCTTGCCTTCCTTGAAGCCTTTGGTCTGGCAGAGCTTATCGGCACCGAGCTTGCAGTCCGGGGCGCCGTTTGCAGAAACCGGGCAGACCATTCGCCCGCTTACCATCGAGGACGGCTTGGTCAGACGCGACAAACTGTCGGAGGCGTCCTTTGCCGCATCGCGGGCACGCCCGTTCAAATCCTCAATGGCCTCCTGCGGGCTTTTCAGGGCCGGGAGTTTCTCGAACATCCTTCCGATTTCGTTGAAAAGGCCCGGATTCTCCTCCCGCGGTGGGGAAGGCGATACCGGCGCATCCTGCTGCGGCACAGTTTGCTGGGCCGGCGCGCGGCCGTTCGAAACTGCCGGCACATCGGTTTGCGTCAAGGCCTCGCCCGCGGCTATCAGCAGGATCGATGCCGCCAACATCGCGCCGGTCACTGTGGATCTCGCCTGCGCGATCATGAGGTAATCGGGTCGAGCCATACTGATGTCCAGCCTAGCGTGAGACGTAGAGACCGCAAGGCGCTTCTCGGCTGGTTCAGAAAATCCGATACGCGATGACGAACCCGAGCACGAGCACGAGCGTGCCGAGCGCGACCCATAGCCCCAGACGCTTCTCGATGCGCACCCGGATCCACTCGCCGTAGCGGTTGAGCAGGATCGCTACCGCGAAGAACCGGCCGCCGCGCGCAATCACCGATAGCCCAATGAACAGCCAGATATCGTAGTTGGCAAAACCCGATGTGATGGTCACGAGCTTGTAGGGGATCGGCGTTAGTCCCTTCAGCAGGATGATCCATGCGCCATATTCGGCGTAGCCCGCGCGGAACGCCTCGACCTTGTCGCCATAACCGTAGAACTCGATCAGCCAATGTCCGATCGAGTCATAGAGCAGCGCGCCGATCGCATAGCCGAGAATGCCGCCGAGCACGGAAGTGCTCGTGCAGACGAGCGCATATAGCCAGGCTCGCTGCGGGCGCGCCAATGACATCGGGATCAGCATCACATCCGGTGGCACGGGAAAAAACGAGCTTTCCGCGAAAGCTACGGCTCCCATGATCCAGAGCGCGTATGGCTTATGGGCGGCGTCAATGCACCAGTCGTAAATCCGTCTCAGCATGGCGGCGATGAACCACCATAGAGCGGATTTGTCTATGCCGGGAACGATGAAAATCGAGCTTGAGTCTTAGTGGCGCTTGCGCAGGCTGCGGCCTTCAAGGGCGACAATAGCCGGCCGCGCCAGCCGAGGCGGAGAAACCTTCGGCATCTTCCTGGCCGATTTCGGCATCTTCTCAGCGATGCCGAGCAAATCCTCGCGCCGCGCCATTTCGCGCCACACGTCCTGCGGCCGCACGCCCGCCGCCGCCCACAGCACCGTCAGATTATAGAGAAGATCGGCGCTCTCACGGACCACCGCGTCGGGATTGCGGTTGACAGCGTCGATGACGACCTCGATCGCTTCCTCGGCCAGTTTCTTGGCCATTTTGGCCGGACCGCGTTGGAACAGCCGAGCCGTCCGCGAGGTCGCCGGATCGAGATCCTTGGCCGCGATCACCGCGTCATAAAGCCGCTGGAGCGAATCACTCATCGCCCGAAACTAGTCCAAACCTGTGGCCAGCGTGTTAACGGCGTCCGGAGAAAGCAAGAGATCAGCCGGTTATCGGCCGGCTGATCTCTGGTATCGACCAGCAGTTACCAGCCGCGATAATAGGGTCCGCCATACCCGCGATAGCCGTATCCGCCGTAATAGGGTCCGCCGCCGTAATATCCATATCCGGG
>VAZS01000448.1 GCA_005884855.1 Alphaproteobacteria bacterium
TCCCCGCGCAATGGTTTTAACGGTTTCCTTCGCGCTCTTCCCGGTGACCGGGCTTGTTTGCCACCGTCGCCAGCGGAAATACTTCCGCCGACTTGATGCCAGCGTCGGGGCATCAGAACCACACGACTTCGCCGTCCACCTCACGTGCTGTTCGTCAGCAGCACCATCAGCGTCCATCGCATCCCGCCCCGCGTTCGTGACGATCGCGAGCCGCCCCTCTGTGGGACGAGACGGAGGCGTTTATAATTTTGATTTGGGTCAGATCGGAAACGGAATATTTTTGCAAATGAGACTGGACAGCCCAAATCAGATTGATCCGTCAGGCGAAATTAGCGTTTCGGCGCAGCTCCTTTCATGGGCGAACCCTCCGTGGGCCGAGCGCCCTGCTGCAGGTCATGCGGAAGCCAGGAGCTACCCGAACAGGCTTTCAGGAAGCTCCCGCCGACCGGCCGATTGGGTCGTCATTGGAATTGTCGCTCGCGCAGTTCGTCGAATGAATCAGTCGGAGAACACGAATGTCATGTCGCGGAACTTCTCCACCGGAAGATTTTTGATACTCCGTTGCATCTCGGAGATGTTCACACCCTCTCCCTTGACGACGCTTGCGTCCGCTACCGTAATCGGGGCGGAAAAGAAAAACAGCGTCAAGCCGAACGCAATCAGGATAACTGGCACAATAAAGATAGCGTGACGTACGCGCATGATAGCTCTCCGGTTGCAGTGCCATTGATGGGGTTGGTGCTGCTCGTGGCCAGTGATCTACCCGCTAATTGTTTCAGCATAGTTTCGTGGATTCCTCAGAATGGTTTCATCGGACGTACACCGCCGCTTGCCACCTTAGCTTCGAGATGCGAGCGGGCAGTCTGCGCGCATCCTCTTCATGCGCCCAATCTTATGGCCTCGCGCTTCCCTCGCCATCAGTCCGCGACGCCAGCGCCCGAACGTAAGCCGAGAAGGCATCGACCTTTTAGAGCGAAAATGATTTGTTGAGTGTGAACATAACTCCCTGTGTAATCACTTTCCCAGAGGAGCTACCCGATAACGTTCCAACAATTGTATTAGCGCCAGTTGGATTGGAAAAAGTACTGAAGTAGTTGAAGGTTTTGTTTGCAGTCTGGGCATACGTGTAGTTGACATCCAAGAACCAGGAAGGGTCAAAAAAGTAAGTTGCCCCAATCACCGCAGCACCACCCCATACCCAACCCTCGCCAGAAAAATCCTGCGGCGCGCCGGAGATATCGCTCGGAGTGCCAGTGAGATTTGCAAAGCCAATTAATCCAAGGATATTGGTTTTCACCCGAGACAAGGTGGGACCGGCGCCAAGGTAGATGAAGCTCCTCTCAAACGAACGCCCAATGAACGGGGTTAGGACCAACTGATGCTCAATGTTAGCCTGATATGTGTGCGCAACAGCAGTCCCTAAAAACGTTACGGTTCCCGCCGCCGATGTGTTTGCTCCTGCCTGAGGAATCAGAACATTCGGTACAGTAAAGAGCGCCCTCAAATTGCTGTATGAAAATTTGGCTCCCCATAACCAATCGCGTTCTGAGTGCCAAAGTCGGCTGAGTTGAAACTGCCGCCCAAGCCGAAATAGAAGGCAGTTTGAGGTACGTAGGAGATGGTCGGAGGGGCCGTTACCGCTAGGTCGGCAGCTCCGGCGTCAAGTGGCATCAGTAGTGCTGAGAAAACCGCTAAGCTCAAATAGGTTCTCGTCATGGCGTGTCCTCCTCGTTGCAAAATCCCAAGAAGGATCGCTCGTGGTGAGCACAACATCGAGGCGTGACCAAGCGCGTCCAAAAAGAAAAGGAAACTGTAGTGTAATGGCAACTACGACCGCGCGCTTTGTTGATTAGTATTGGCCAAAGGGGAAGGTGACGGCCACCAGACGATCGAGCGATCTTGGCCGCTTCCGGTTTGGGACAAGGGCGGAAGCCGGCACCCCGAAAGCAGGCGTCGCATGCGCGTTTGAGCACACGCCCTAATTTGAGCGACAGCTACAGCACTCTCTATCTCCCCCACACCTCGTTGGCGACATCGACCACCAGCTTCAGCTTGGCCCACTGCTCTTCCTCTGTGAGCAGGTTGCCCTCTTCGGTCGAGGCGAAGCCGCATTGCGGCGATACCGCGAGCTGATCCAGCGGCGCATATTTGGAAGCTTCCGCGAGCCGCCGCTTGATGTCGTCCTTGTTCTCGAGTTGGCCGCTCTTCGAAGTGATGACGCCGACCACCACGATCTTTTGGCCTTTGGGCAAATAACGCAGCGGCTCGAAGCCGCCGGCGCGCTCGGAATCGTATTCCAGGAAGTAGCCGTCGTAATTTGTGCCCGCCAGCATGGTCTCGGCCACCGGCTCGTAACCACCGGACGAAATCCAGGTGGAACGGAAGTTGCCGCGGCAGACATGCGTCGTAATCGTCATATCGGCCGGCCGCTCGGCGATCGCGTAGTTGATCACGCGCGCATAGATTTGTTGCAAGCCGTCTGGATTATCGCCGCGCTCGCGCGCTTTCCGGAGTTCATCCTGCGAACAGAGATAAGCCCAGACGGTGTCGTCGAACTGCAGATATCGGCAACCCGCGTTGTAAAATGCCTTCACCGCTTTGCGGTAGGTCTTCGCGAGATCCTCAAAGAACACATCGAGATCGGGATACACATCTTTGGAGATCGAGTTGCGGCCGCCTCGGAAGTGCAGAACCGCCGGCGATGGGATCGTCATCTTCGGCATCACATGCGCGATCTCACATTGTTTTTTCAGGAATTTGAAATGGTCGAGCATTGGATGGTCGTCTGGAAAATCGAGCTTGCCGATCACCCTGACGGCATCGTGCCGGGTCTCAACGCCTGCGAACTGGATGCCGGTTTCGGGATGAAACAGTTCGCAACCGGTGAGCCTGGCGAGAAAATCGAAGTGCCACCACGATCGCCGGAACTCGCCGTCAGTCGCGAGCTTTAGCCCGATCGAGGCCTGCTTGTGCACGATCTTTTCGATTTCGAGGTCTTCCGCC
>VAZS01000026.1 GCA_005884855.1 Alphaproteobacteria bacterium
CCCGCGTGTCGCATCGCACAAGGGGCCGTGCTAAGAGGGACCCGCTGCGGCAAACCTCCTCGCCCTGCCCCATCGGGATCAAATATGGCCAATTCGAAACCGCTGGTGGCAAAATCATCGCTCGCAGATGCAAATGCCGCCGTTCAATCTGCCTTGCGCACGCTCGATGCGGGGATCAGCGGTGTCGGCGCGCTCGCCGCCGCTTTGCAGGGCCCGCTCGGGCCGGCCTTTGCCGAAACCGTCGATATCATCCGCGAGGCCAACGGCCGCGTCATCGTCACCGGGCTCGGCAAGTCAGGCCATGTGGCGCGCAAGATCGCTGCCACGCTTGCCTCCACCGGCACCCCCGCGTTTTTCGTGCACGCCGCCGAGGCCGGCCACGGCGATCTCGGCATGATCACGGCGGACGACGTCATCATCGCGCTGTCGTGGTCCGGCGAGCAGCCCGACATGAAGAACCTGGTCAATTATTCGACCCGCTTTGCGATTCCCATGATTGCGGTGACTTCGAGTGCAACGTCCTCGCTGGGCGAGGCCGCACGGATCGTGCTGGAGTTGCCGAAGGTGCGCGAAGCCTGTCCGCACAATCTGGCGCCGACCACCTCCTCGCTGATGCAGGCCGCGATCGGCGATGCGCTCGCTATCGCGCTGCTCGAAAGCCGCGGCTTCACGGCGCTGCAGTTCGCCAACTTCCATCCCGGCGGCAAGTTGGGGGCGATGCTGAAGTTCGTCCGCGACATCATGCATACCGGCGAGGCGATCCCGGTGAAGCCGCTCGGCGCCAAAATGTCAGACGCGCTGGTCGAGATGTCGTCAAAGGGATTTGGCTGCGTCTGCATCGTGGACGGCAATGGCGAGATCGCGGGAATCATTACCGACGGCGATTTACGCCGTCACATGCGGCCCGATCTGATGACGGCGCTGGTCGACGAGGTGATGACGAAAAACCCTCGAACTATTCCCCCTGGCATGCTTGCCATGGAAATGCTGGAGACCATCAACTCCTCGATTCCGGCGGTAACGGTGCTGATCGTGGCCGAAGGCAACAAGCCTTTAGGAATCGTTCACGTCCACGACGTGCTGCGCGCCGGGGTGGCCTGACCAATTGGGCCTCTAATTTGGTGCGCTCGCGGCAGCGCCGTCCCTGTCTGCTCGATACTCGGCCCTATTCGCTGCCGGCAACTGCCTCTGCGCTCCTGAAGGCCGACGGCTGAACACGACGGCGTCGATCGCGGTTATCACCTTCTGCTGAATAATCTGGTTCTTGTCGATTGAGATGTGCCCCACGCCAGGCACGCTCTGGACGTCGACGTTCTCCAGCGCGCCACGGAAATCTTTGGTCCGCGTGACGGGCTCGCCAGCACCGCTGGCGATGTAGAAATTGATGTACCGCTCCGCGTTGCCTGCGAGCTTGGTACGGAAAACAGAATCCAGTCCGATCGCCAACTTCACTGGCACTCCGAGCTGACCCAAACGCGCCACCATGTCGGGCAATGCCGTCGCACCGGAGGAGTGCCCGACCAGAATAATGGTCCGCACTCGGCCGCTCTTGTATTCCGCGGCGGGCCCGATGCAGGTGCGGCAGCGTTTGCGTTGCTGGCTACGGCCGGACAACAAAGCAGCAGAAGCGTTATCGAGATTGCTGGTATTCGGCGCGATGATGATCGATGAAAAGACAAAAACCCACCAAAAAACAATCTATAGCCAGTGTATGGCTTCATAGCCCCTCTCGAACCTTCCATGCGCTCGCTCTAGCGTACCCTTCGCGTCTTCGCATCTGCAACAGTGCGGCCATGCCTTAGCCCGTTTTATTCAAACGCGTATCTCCATTGCAACACCACTAGCGGCAAGCTCGAGCAGCACAGGCTGAAGCGACCGCCGTTTGCCGGGTTTTGCCCCGGCTTGACGCGCCCGGATTTGAGGATAACGCTCGACACTAGAGCTGCAGGACCGCCATCTTGGAGCGCAAACTTCTCGGAAGCACGATGTCGAACAAATCACGCGTGGTGTTGGCGGCGGCGCTGCTCTGCTATGGGCTTCCCGCGGGCAGTCAGCAGTTACCGGATGGGCCGGGCAAGCAACTGGCCGAAACAAACTGCAACAGTTGCCACACGCTCTCGAGCAGGGTCGGTGCGGGATACACGCCTGAGGGCTGGACCACCGTGCTTCGGATGATGGCCAATCAGGGCGTTAGCGTGCCGCCGGATCAGGCCGAGCCGCTCAAGGCATATCTGATCAAGTCCTTTCCGGAAAAGGCCAAACCGGCCGGCGCGATCATCCCAGGATCGGCGAAGATTTCATTCAGGCAGTGGCAGGCTCCGACGCCGGGGTCGCGGCCGCATGATCCCTTGGCGGCGAACGACGGTTCGCTCTGGTACACGGGTCAGATGGCCAATGTGCTCGGCCGGGTCGATCCCAACAGCGGCGAGGTCAAGGAATTCCCGCTCAAGACGCCGCATTCCGGACCGCATGGGCTGACGGAGGATGCCGACGGCAACATCTGGTACACCGCAAACGCAGCGTCGCTGATCGGAAAACTTGACCCGAAGACCGGGACCGTCACCGAGTACAGCACTCCGGAGCCGGGCGATCCGCATACGCTTATCTTCGACAATTACGGCACCCTGTGGTTCACGATGCAGAACGCCAACCGCATCGGGCGTCTCGACCCCAAGAGCGGCGAGATCAAACTCGTGACGCCGCCGACACCGAATGCGCGCCCCTACGGCATGGCGTTGAATTCAAAAGGGACCGTGTTCTTCGTCGAGTTTGGGACCAATCAGGTTGGCAGCGTAGATCCGAAGACATTGCAAGTTCGCGAGTATCGCTTGCCGGATGCGGCCTCGCGGCCGCGGCGCGTCGCGATCACCAGCGATGACGTGGTCTGGTACTCGGATTATTCGCGCGGCTATCTGGGTCGCCTCGATCCCGAGACTGGCAACGCAAGGGAGTGGCAGTCTCCGAGCGGGCCGAAATCCGAGCCGTATGGCATCTCGGCAATCAATGACATGATCTGGTACAGCGAGTCCGGGTCGAACCCGAATACCATCGTGCGTTTCGACCCCAAAGCCGAAAAATTCCAGAGCTGGGCAATCCCGGGCGGTGGAAATATCGTCCGCAACACTTCGGTCACGCGCTATGGCAACTTCTTGGTGGCCAACAGTCTGGTCAACGGCATCACCTTGGTTAGTATCGAGAAGTGAAGCGACCGCGGGCCTGACGTCATGCACAGGACCGACTGCCGCACGATCCTGTGAATTGAGCAAGCTTTCGCTTGCCTCAGCCGCTCCGGTTAATGAAAACTGCCGCCGTTCAGGCCATCATTTCCGTCGAGGCTACAGCGTGAAACGCTCACGACGAGTCGTTCTGACGATGATGGGCACCGCCACGATTGGCGCGGTTTCGATGGGCTTTGTGCGGCGGCGGGATTGCGGTCCTGGGCGCCTGTCGCAGCTTGTGCGCGAGCCGGATGGACGGCTCCAGGAATATTGCCCCGTGACCTATGGCGGCTTCGGCGGCGCGCCGCACCGATTGCATGGGCACTTCCATGCGCGCGGTGGCGGTTAGCCCGCTCTGATGCAGCGCCTTTCCTGCCCCGAGCGCGATGACTGGCGCTTCACTGCCGACAAAACCGGGTTTGACTTTCACACCATCGACAGCGAGCGTTATTGGGACGAGCGGGCGTATTACGCGTTCAGCTTGCAAGAAATCGAACGTCAGATCGAACAGCCCACGGCTGAAATCGAGGCCATGTGCCTGGAGCTGGTCGGCGCTGCAATCGACGAGGAGGAATATCTGCAGCGGCTGAAGATTCCCGAAGCCGTGTGGCCGCTGATATCCGAAAGCTGGCACAACGACCACGCCAGCCTCTATGGCCGGCTCGACCTCAGTTTCGACGGACGCGGACCTGCAAAACTACTGGAATATAACGCGGACACGCCGACTTCGATTTTCGAGGCGGCGGTGTTTCAGTGGACCTGGCTCGAGCAAACCATCGAGCGGCGCATCATCCCCGCCCATGCTGACCAATTCAATTCGATTCATGAGCGCCTGATCGAGGCGTGGCGAAAGCTCGGCGGCGGACGCTTCCTGCATCTGGCCGGCACCACCGAAAGCGACGAGGACGCCGGCACGCTCAGCTATCTCGAAGACACCGCTATACAGGCCGGCGTCGCCACAGCCTTGATCGACGTCGCGGAGATCGGATGGAACGACGGCGGCAGCTTCGTTGACGCCGAACTTCGACCGCTCGAGCTTGTGTTCAAACTCTATCCCTGGGAATGGATGTTTGACGACGAGTTCGGCAAGCGCCTCCTCGCAGCGTCGACCCGATGGATCGAGCCGCCGTGGAAGGCCATCCTGTCGAACAAGGGCATTCTTCCCTTGCTGTGGGAGAGGTTTCCGGATCATCCCAATCTGCTGCCAGCTTTTTTCGATGACGACCCGAACGCAGCGACGCTCGGCTCCTCGTTCGTGCGCAAGCCGCTTTATTCGCGCGAAGGCGGCAACGTTGCGCTGGTCAGCGACGGCGTTATCGTTGTGGAACAAGAAGGCCCATATGGCGCCGAAGGTTTTATTCGCCAGGCGCTGGCGCCATTGCCAAACTTTTCCGGCCAATATCCAGTTGTTGGAAGCTGGCTTGTCGATCATGCGCCGTGTGGACTGTCGATCCGCGAGGATGAAAATCCGATCACCGGCAACGGTTCGCGGTTCCTGCCGCACGCCATTCTCTGAACCGCGGCTAGCCTGCCGCCACCGCTCGCAACGCCCGCGTCAGAAGGCCCTTGGCGTCCGCGCGTACCGATCCCTCGGCGTTCGGACGGTAGAGCCCGCGCCGGTCCAAATACGGTTTGAAGGCTTCGGATATGCCGACCACGGATTCAGCGGCACCTAGCGTCAGCACGCCATCAGGCTCGATCATCCTTGCAAGGCGCTCGAAGATCGCGGTCTTGGTACCCTGGTCGAAGTAGATCAGAACGTTGCGGCAGAAGATCACGTCGAACTTGCCGAGATGAGAGAAGTCCTGCAGCAGATTGAGCTGCCGGTGCTGGACCATGGCGCGAATGTCCGGATTGAGCTGCCACAGCTCTCCGATTTGGGTGAAATACTTGACAAGCATCTGAATGGGCAGACCCCGCTGCACCTCGAATTGGCTGTAGATCCCCGCCTTGGATTTCTCAAGCACCTCCTGCGAAAGATCGGTAGCAAGGATTTCAACCCGCCACCCTGCAAGGCCAGCGAATTCCTTGACGCACATCGCCACCGAGTAGGGCTCCTGCCCGGTCGAGGAAGCCGCGCACCAGATACGCAAGGTTTGACGGCTTGCGCGCGCCTGCACCAAGGCCGGCAGGATCGTCTCGCGCAAGTGATCGAAGGGAATCTTGTCCCGAAAAAAGAACGTCTCGTTCGTGGTCATGGCTTCGACCACTTCCGTTATCAGCGCCTCGCCGCCCGCCTTCATCTTCTGAACGAGTTCGGGGATGCCCTGCAGCGCGGCCTTTCGCGCCAGCGGTACCAATCTGCTTTCGACCAGATACTGCTTGTCAGACGACAGGTCCAGACCGGAGCGCTCCTTCAGAAGCTTGCGCAAAAACTCATAGTCAAGCGGGGTCACGAACGATCTCCCGAGAACAGTCGGACCAGTTTTGCGGCGATCTGATCAAGTGGCAGAACGGCGGCGCAAATGCCGGCATGCGCGGCTGCCCCAGGCATTCCCCACACCACACTGGACGCTTCGTCCTGGGCGACCACGCTGCCGCCGGCGGCGACGATTTCCTTGCCGCCGCGCGTGCCATCCGAGCCCATGCCCGTCAGCAAGAGCGCGAGAACACCGCCCTGCCACACGTCGATCGCGGAAGTGAACAACGGGTCGACCGCGGGCTTGCAGAAATTAACCGGCGCCCCGTCATCCAGCGCGATCGTGACTTCGCCGCCTTGGCGCGCGACCCGCATGTGGCGGCCGCCCGGCGCGAGATAAATCTGGCCCACTTTAATGATTTCGCCATCGACACCTTCGTGCGCCGGCCGATGACTCGATCGGGCAAGATGCTCTCCGAGGATGGTGGTGAAGGTGGGCGGCATGTGTTGCGTGATCAGAACCGGAAAGCGGTCGATCACCGGGCCGAGTTGGGCAACGAGTGTCATAAGCGCTTGCGGACCACCGGTCGAGGCCCCGATCAACAGCGCGCGCGGGGCTTGCGTTCCGAACGCGCGCCGAAGCAGGTCCGGATTTGCTATCGCCGTCCGCGGCGATAGCTCACGCATGCGGTCTAGCGCCGGCGACGGCGCCGGGCCCTTCTGGCGCAGTTTGGCGCCAAGTGAACGGATTTTCTGGATCAGATCGTGATGAAAGATGTCGGCAGCCGTTGCGACGCGGGTGCTCTCGGGCTTTGGAATGTAGTCCGAGGCCCCGAGTGCCAGCGCTTTAAAGCTGATCTCCGCGTTACGCCTCGTCAGGGTCGAGGCCATGATAATGATCAGGTTGCGCTTCTTTGCCAGCATCAGTGGCAGTGCGGAAATGCCGTCAAGCTCCGGCATTTCGATGTCGAGCACGGCGATGTCCGGATTGATGCGCTCAAGCTGGTTGACGGCGTCGAGCCCCGTGCGCAGCGATGCTGCCACAACCATGTCTGGTTCGGAGGCGATCCACCGGGAAATCAGGCCTCTGATGACGACGGAATCGTCGACCACCATCACGCGCAGCGGTTGTTGCCGCGACGAGGCCGGGGCCGGGGAACTTGTCAACGCAACACTCATCACTCACCAGCTACGGCTGAAAAACGGCAGTATGGTTCGGTAACGCCGAGGGCCGTTCAGCCGCCGGATCTAAAGGGTCAGATCAGATCAGGCCGACTTCCTGGAACTTCGCTGTGACGATGTCCTTGTCAAACGGTTTCATAATGTACTCATTGGCGCCGGCGTGTAGCGCGCGCGCGATATGTGCGACGTCGTTTTCGGTAGTGCAGAACACCACCTTGGGCTGGTCGCCGCCGGGCATGCGTCGCAGGTTGCCGAGAAATTCATAGCCATCCATCACCGGCATGTTCCAGTCGAGCAGGATCGCGTCAGGCAGTCCGCGCCTGCAGGCTTCCAACGCCTTTTCGCCGTCCTCCGCCTCGACGATCTGAAAGTCCAGCCCTTCCAGGATGCGCCTTGCGACTTTTCGAATGACGCTTGAGTCATCCACCACGAGACATGTTCTCATTTAAGCCTCTGCTTCTTCCATTCCCGAAAGGGACGTTCCATTCCAACAGTTAGCGCGGCTGGCCTGCGAGCTTAGGCGGCCAGCAATTCGGGCACGATTTCAAGGACACGATCGACGTCGAGGATGACCATGAGCTGACCCTCAAGGCGATGCACGCCGCCGGCGAGCTTGGCCAGGCGGGGATCGAGATTGACAGGATTGTCTTCTCGGCCGTTGCCGGGAAGCCGCAGCACCTCACCGATCTGATCAATCAGGAGCCCGTAGGATTCGCCGCGCAGGTCGACGCCTACGGCCATCGGAGGCTTGCCCTCCTCGTTCTTTGGCAGGCCGAGCCGGGCACGCATGTCCACCACGGTAACGATCCGGCCGCGCAGGTTGAGCACGCCCGCAATCTCCCGAGGCGAGAGCGGCACCCTGGTCAACCGCTCCGGCATGAACACGTCCTGCACTCGCGAGATCGGCAGCCCAAACAGCTGGCCGCCGATCATTGCGGTGACATATTCGACCACGGTGTCTTCGGTGCTTTCGATCTTGCTGCTCATCCTATTATCCTCGTCTCGTCAGGGCCGAACCGGTTCTGAAGTTTTTGCATGCCCAATCTGAATGTTCATGCCGCTCGGTTTAGCTCGGACGTCTGTTCCTTGAGTGCCGCAATCAGGCCCGGACGATCAAATTTCGCGACGTAGTCGTGGAAGCCAGCCTGCCGGCCGCGCTCGATCGCCGCGGGGGAGACCATCGATGAGAGCGCGATGATTGGCATTGAGCTCAGATGCTGGTCGGCCCGAATCGTCTCGGCAAACTCGAACCCGTTCATGTCGGGCATTTCGATGTCGGTCAGCACAACGTCAAAGGACTGGCCCGAGCGCAGCGCCATCAGGCCTTCCTGCGCGTTGGGCGCCACCCGCACCCGATAGCCGGCGGCTTTGAGGACCGGCGCCAGCATGTTGCGGAAGAAGGCGCTGTCGTCGACCAGCAGCACCGATTGCGCCGATGCCGAGGAGCGCATCTCTTTGCGGCTGAACCAGTCGGCGAACGCCATCGGCAGGAAATGACCGACATCGATCACTTCGGTTGCCTGGCCCTTGATCACAGCCGACCCGAGAATGCCATCCTGCTGGCCTGTCACCTCAATGGTGAGCCTCTCCTCGACGATGTCGATGATCTCGTCGACCACGAGCCCCATCGAGCGGCCGTCATCGGCGAACACCAGGATCGGCTGGGCGCCCGAGGTCTGGACGCTGACGCCGCTCATCTGCACCAGCGGCATCAGCTGGTCGCGGTATTGCACCATATAGCGGCCGTTGGAGAGCTCGATCTTGTCGGCGGCGATCTCTTCCAGCCGGGTGACGAGCGCGAGCGGCACTGCCTTCGGCTGATTGGTGCCGGCGCGGAACACCAGAAGCGAGGTCAGTTGCTCGGCGGCGCTGGCGCGCATCGCCGCGTTCTCGTCGGCGATCTCGTGCGAGGCCGAGCTGCCGGCGCCGAGCGCCCTGGCGATGCCGTTGGGATCGATGATCATGATCACGGCGGGAGGAAGTGCCGTCGTCAACTTTGAGCAGCTTCTTGAGATGCATCAGCGGCAGCAGCTTGTTGCGCAGGCGCAATACCGCGGTGTCCTTGATGCGTTCGATGCGATGCTCGGAGTTGGCGCGCGCGCGCACCAGCTCGACCACCGACAGTTGCGGGATCGCAAAGCGGTCGCCGGCGGCTTCCACAATCAGCGCCGAGACGATCGCAAGCGTGAGCGGGATCTTGATAGTGACGGACGACCCTTCTCCGGCCACCGACTTGACCTCGATAGTGCCGCCGATCTGGTCGATATTGGTGCGGACCACGTCCATGCCGACACCGCGGCCGGAGACGCTTGTGACAGCCGCGGCCGTGGAGAAGCCCGGCGCGAAGATGAACTTGTGGATCTGCGCTTCGCTCATCTTCTCCAGCTCGGCCTCGCTGACGAGACCGTTCGAAAGTGCCTTGGCCTTTATCCTCTCGGTGTTAAGCCCGCGACCGTTGTCGGCGATGCAGATGATGATATGGCCGCCTTCATGATAGGCCGACAGGCGGATGGTGCCCTGCTCGGCTTTGCCTGCGGCCAGCCGCTCGCCAGCTCGATTTGCTTGCCAAGTTCGCCGGAGAGATCGCGCACGATGCGCGGCAACTTCTGCCAGGCATTGCCGATCGGCTGCATCCGCGTCTTCATGACGCCTTCTTGCAGCTCGGCGGTCACGTTGGACAGGCGCTGCAGCGGCACCTTGAACTCGGTGTCCTCGTTGCGGCGGGAGATTTCCAACAGCTGATTGCGCGTTAGCACCAGCTCCGACACCATTGTCATCAAATGTTCCAGCGCATCCACGTTGACGCGGATCGACTGGTTGGCGATGCGATCGCCTTCGGGAGGATCAATATCGGCGGGCTTACCTTTGGCGGGGCGCTTTGCGTCTTTTGCCGCCGTCGCACGCGGCTGCGGCGCGGATCCTGCTTGCGCCTGCGGCGCGGGCCTCGGCGCCACTTCGATCGCGGTCTCGCGGAATGCACGCTCCAGCTCATCCAGCGACACTTCACCTGGACGCAATTGCCGCTGCAGTGTCTGGGGCACCAGGGTGCCCTCTGCAACCGCAGCCTGAGCGGGCTGCGGGGATACGCCTGAATCTGACATTTGCTTAATCCCCCGCTCCACCATCTCCTCAAGCTTCACAATCAGATCCTGATCGGTG
>VAZS01000027.1 GCA_005884855.1 Alphaproteobacteria bacterium
CGAGGATTTCCTGTACTTCAGACTCCGTAAGGAACGATACCATAATGTCGCAGTCGCCCACCGGACAATGCACGGAATAGGACATACGGCCGGCCCCGACAACAACGACCGGTTGAACTGGTGAATCGCGTGTTTAATGAGTTCGTTCGATTTTTCATTAATCTCAGGCGGTCTCAGTTTTATTCAGAATCCGACCGGCGCCGCGAGACGCCCGATGTGCGAGCGCCCGATTCGTTCACCATCTCGCGCGAGGAATTTCACGTCGGCATGACTGGCATGGCAGTAGCCGCCGCTCGTGAGAACAGCGCCGCATTTGTTGCAGTGGTGCGGATCAGATTTTCGCAGCCGAGAAGTGCGACAATGCCGCGGGTTTAAAAGGCTTTCTGCGGGGTCGTTTAGGTTTGGTTTTTTGTCGCACCCGTTGATATTTATAAAGAGTTGTAGCCCTGCCACTCCTGCCAGCCTGCTCGATATTCCACTGCACTGCCCTTGCCGGCCGCTCAACTGATCGTGGCGCCGCCATCGATCACGATGGTCTGCCCGGTCGTGAAGGTGCCGGCCGCCGAGCCAAGAAACACCGCGGCGCCTGCGATTTCGTCGGGGTCGCCGATGCGCGCGAGCGGCGAGCGCGCGGTCGACGCTTTCAGCGTTTCCGGATTTTCCCACAACGCCCTCGCGAAATCGGTCTTGATCAGACCCGGCGCGATGCAGTTCACCCGGATATTGTGCTTGCCGTATTCGCAAGCCAAATTCCGCGCCAGTTGCATGTCGGCAGCTTTCGAGATCGCATAGGCGCCGAGCACGGTCGAGCCCTTCAGGCCGCCGATCGAGGAGATGATGGTGATTGAGCCTTCCTTGCGCTCGATCATCTGCGGCACCACCAGCGAGATCAGCCAATGGTTGGCGACGATGTTGTTGTCGAGGATCTTGCGAAACTGGTCGTCGGAAATTCCGGCCTGCGGTCCGTAGTAGGGATTTGACGCCGCGTTGCAGACCAGCGTGTCGATCTTGCCAAACACGCGATTGGTCTCTTCGACGAGGTGTTTCAGGTCGTCCTTGGTCGAGATATTTGCGGCGAGCGACAGTGCCACCTGTTTGCCGGCCTTGTCGTTGATTGCCTTGGCTACCTCGTCGCAAGCCTGCTGCTTGCGCGAGGAGATCACGACCTTCGCGCCGTGTTCGGCCATGCGCTCGGCGATGGCGCGGCCGATGCCGCGAGAGGAGCCAGTGATCACGGCGACTTTTCCGGACATATCAAACAGGGTCATACGTTGCTCTCCCAGACCCGGCGGCGCATGCGCCGGTGTTCATTTCATTTCAGCTAAGCAGCGTTCGCGCCACCGCACAACCACGGTAGCTTCAGCCAAATTTGCTGGCGGTGGCGATTTCCGGCCCGGCCGGCTGATGCATGGCATTGTGAGAAGGATCGGCGATCCATGGCTGCTGGTTGACCATGGGTACCCGCCAGCCGCTATGACCTGCGGTTGCGAGATAATCGAGCCGGGTCACTGAGCAATTGTCAATCGTGAAGGCGAGTCCACGGTCCGGCTGATCGCCAAGCGCGAGCCCGATCGCAGCCTTGATGGTCCCACCATGCGCCACCGCGATGATGTCCCCGCCGGGATGTTCAGCGTTGATCCGCTCGATCGCACCGCGCACGCGATTATAGAGGTCCATAAAGCTCTCGCCGCCCGGCGCCGGGTCGTCAATCGGCGCGAACCAGTAGCTGCCGACCTCGATGGGGCGGCTGGCGAAGAAGGCCGCGCGGTTCAATCCCTGCCATTCGCCAAGATGCTGCTCGGCCAGCGCCCGCTCGTGCCGCAGGTGTTCCGGTTCTGGAAATCCCGCCGCCCAAATCGCCGAGGCAGTCTGATGCGTTCGCTTGAGATGGCTTGCATACCAGATCGCGTTGCGCGGCAGAATTTTTCCGACTGCCTCGAACACCACGCGATCGCTGGTATCGCAGCCGATGTCCTTCTGCCCGTAGATGCAGCCGCCGTCCTCGCGCACTGGCGCGTGACGCACCCACCACCAGCGCGTCGCAACGACGCCCGCTGGAACGGCGTGTTGCGGAACGAATGGCTTGTCAGGATTGGACATCGCTTGGACCCTTCAATACTGTTACGTGTCCTACGTCAGGGCACAGATCGCCTCAAGTGACTTCAGCGTTTGAAACGACGTTCGAAATTCCGCAAGGCGGCAAGCCTGTCGCGCGATTGGTTGGCGAAACCGGCAGCCGCTTCGCTGGAAACGCTGTAGTCATAAAGCTGCAAGGGAGAAACCTCATGGGCCGCCTCGAAGGCAAATCCGTCATCATCACCGGCGCAGGCAGCGGCATTGGGCGCGCGGCATCGCTGCTGTTCACCAAAGAAGGCGCCAAGCTGATCGCCGTCGACCGCACCGAGGCTGTCAAGGATACCGCCGAGCAGGTGCGCAAAAGCGGCGGCACTGCGGAAGCGGTGATGGCCGATGCCGGCTCGGAGAAAGACGTGAAGGGCTTTATCGATAAAGCCGTGTCGGCTTACGGGCGGCTCGACGCGATCTGGGCCAATGCCGGCATTAGCGGCGGGCTGGTGCCGCTGCTCGAACAGACGGTGGAACAGTGGCAAGAGATCCTGCGCATCAACCTGATCGGGCCGTTCCTTGCGATCAAACATTCCATGCCGCATATGATTAGGCAGAAATCCGGCGCGATCGTCTGCACAGCTTCGGTGGCTGGGTTGAAGTCCGGCGCCAGCGGTCATCCCTACGCAGCGAGCAAAGCCGGCGTGATCAGCCTGGTGCAGACCACGGCCTATTCGCTGTCGGGCACCGGCGTTCGCATCAACGCGGTATGTCCCGGCCTGATCGAGACCGGCATGACCAAACCGATCTTCGACAATGCCAAACAGCGCGGCACCGACCACAAGATCGGACAGCTCAATCCGTTGAAGCGCGCGGGCCAGCCGCACGAACTGGCGGCAATGGGATTGTTTCTGGCCAGCGATGAGGCATCCTATGTGAACGGCCAGGCAATCCCGGTCGACGGCGGCCTCACTGCGTCGATGCCTTATGCAGGCAAGCCGATTTAGGATTGTTGTGTCACGCACCCCACTATCGTCCGTCATACCCCGCGAATGCGGGGTATCCAGTACGCTGGGGCCTCTCGATTGATCACCAGCGCCTCTGGAACACTGGATCATCCGCTTTCGCGGATGATGACAGAGAGGACGCATTGGCGCCCATTCAGTTTTCAAACAGCGACGCTGTGCGAGCAACCACCCTCGCCGTTTTCACCTCGCCCCGCTTGCGGGGAGTGGTTGAGCCGAGCTCGCTCTTCCTTATCCCTCCCGCTTTAGTGGGGAGGGTCGGCCAGCGCGAAGCGGAGGCCGGGGTGGGGGCGATGAAGGATGCGCTCTCTCGGACAGCCCCCACCCGACCGGCCTGCGGCCGGCCACCCTCCCCACAAATGGGGGAGGGATGAAGAGGCGCGACGTCATTGCGAGCGCAAGCGAAGCAATCCATGGTCCAGCGCACCGGCGGCCTTTTGTCGTCATTCCGGGATGGTCCGAAGGACCAGACCTCAGATGCGCAATTGCGCATCGGGGAATCTCGAGATTCCGGGTTCGCGCTGGCGCGCGCCCCGGAATGACGTGCCTGGTTAAAGACACACCTCCGCATTCCCGCCGCGCGAAGCGCCCGAGTGATGCATGAATCTTCCGCCCCGAAAAGATGAGGGCGCAGGGAATGCCGGGTGCGCGATGCGCCCGCAGCCTCGCATGCAAAATAAAAAAGCATACGAGCATAGTCACCACGGTCACACCGGGTTCACCCGGCATTCCCCGCGCAATGGTTTTAACGGTTTCCTTCGTGCTCTTGTGTCCGAAAAATCTGGCAGAATGTGCGAACGGGCGGCTATCGACCAACCGCCCGTCGCTGGATCTGAGCCCGTTCGTGCTCAAAGGCTGCGAGCCTGACGGGGAGCTAGGGACAGATCCGGTGTCTTCCTCAACCCGAACAGTTGCATGGGCTTCGAGCCCGGACCGAGCAAGGAAGGGAGTGGATGATGGCACAAGACGATCTCGTTGTCGTCGGCATTGATGTCGCAAAGAATAAGGTGGATGCGTGCATTCGCGCGTTGTGCGTGCGGCGGACGTTTCCGAGTACCGCGCAGGGGCGGCGCAAGCTGGTCTGCTGGCTCCGCAAGCACAAGGCGAGCGCAGCCGTGATGGAGGCAAGCGGGGGATACGAGCGCGAATGGGCCAAGGTGCTGCGTGAGAAGGCCGTGGAAGTCCGTATTGTCGATCCTAAGCGGGTGCGCAACTTTGCCCGTTCGGCCGGTCGATTGGCCAAGAACGATGTGATCGATGCGGAGATGATCGCCTGGTTTGCCGGGACATTCGCCGAGGCCTCCAGCCAGGGCCACGATGCGGCACGCGAGAAGCTTGCGCACATCGTCAACGCACGTTGCGCCCTGATCGACCTGCAGATCAAACTGCAAAACCGCGAGGAGCATCCCGCGCCGGAACCGGTGCAAAAAATGCAGGCGCGGCTGTTGCGGCAACTCGCCCGCGAAATTGCCGAGCTGGAAGCTGCGATCGCTGCCATGATCAAGGCGACGGCGCATTTTGCCGAGCTCGCCGAGATCATCGAGAGCGTGCCGGGACTTGGCCGGATCACCTCCGCCGGCCTGATCGCGGCGATGCCGGAACTGGGTCAGGTGAGCAATCAGGCGATCTCCGCCCTGCTCGGCGTCGCTCCTTACGATGACGATAGCGGCAAACGACGCGGCGAGCGCCAGATCAAGGGCGGACGCCGCAAGATGCGCAATCTCTTCTACATGGCTTGTCTCGGGGCCGCGACGCGGCACAACGCCGTGCTGAAGGCCTTCTATGATCGCCTGATCGCCAAAGGCAAGGAGCGAAAGGTCGCGCTGGTGGCCTGCATGCGCAAGCTGATCGTCATCCTTAACACCATGATCGCGCGGCGCCAGAAATGGGATGCCAGTCGCTACGCGGTGAGCTAGCGAGCGCGCCAACTCGCGCTCGGTCCTCGACCGAGCGCTTGCAAAGCCAAACAGAACAGCGAGCGGACGGGGTCAAGGCCGTCAGCCGCCGGAGGCGGGGGCGCGTAGCGCCAGCCTTGAGCCCGGCCGATCACTGGTCTACGTCAGCACAGTTGCTCCCCGGTGATCGGGCTTTCTTGTCACCGTCGCCAGCGTGATGAAACGCAAACTTGACGCCAGCGTCGAGGCGTCAGGACCACACGACTTCGCCGTCCGCGTCAGCACCGTTCGTCAGCGCTGCCTTCGCGTCCATCGCATCCCGCCCCGCGTTCGTGACGATCGCGAGCCGCCCCTTTGGTAGGACGAGACGGCGCGACTAATGAAGTGATTTGCTTTGGAGAGGAACACGAATATTTTTGGAAATGGGGGTGGACAGAGAATTGCTGATTTGCCCGTCAGGCGCGGTTCGTCATGCCCGGCCTTGTGCCGGGCATCCACGTCCTTTGTGCCGCGCATGCGAAAGAGAACGTGGATGGCCGGGTCAAGCCCGGCCATGACGAGGAGTGGGTTACGGCTTCGCCTAACCCACCCTACGAGCTTGCCATAAAGTCCCTACTCCGCTGCGATTTGCCTCGGTACCGGCGGCGGAGGATTGGCGAGATCTTGCGCCAACTGCGCGTAACGCGCCTTGGCGTCCTGCACCGATTTCTCCTTCACCGGCCCGAAACCGCGGATGCGATCCGGCAACGAAAGAATCTCGATCGCAGTGTCGAGCGTGAGCGGCGAGAGCACCGATAGCACGTAGGCTACGTCCTTCTCGTAGCCCTCGATCAGATCGCGTTCCAGCTTGCGGTCGGCGCTATATCCAAAGATGTCGCACGCAGTGCCGCGCAGGAAGCGCATTTTCGCCAACAGACGAAACACCGGCATCAACCAGGGACCGAATGCGCGCTTGCGCGGCCGGCCCAATGCATCCTTGCCGCTGGACAGAATCGGCGGGGCCAGATTGAAGCTCATCTTGAAATCGCCGTCGAAGTGGTCCCGGATTTGTTTTTCGAAGTGGCCATCGGTGTAAAGCCGCGCCACCTCGTACTCGTCCTTGTAGGCAAGCAACTTCGCGTAGTTGATCGCCACGGCGCGCGGCAACTCATCGCCAAACCCGGCATTGAGCGCGGCGTCGCGAACCGGGCTCACCAGCTTGCGGTAGCGCCGGCTGAGTTTTTCGTTCTGGTAGTCCCTCAAGAACGCGCTGCGGTGGGCGATGATCTCGTCGAGCGACATCGCATCGAGCGACTTCGGCGCAACCGCCTCGTCCTGGCCCTTCATCAATGCGGCAAGCCGAGCGGGATCGGCCGCCGCCAGACGCCCAAGCTGGAACGCTTGCGTATTCATTTTAACCGCAACCCCGTTGACCCCAATCGCCTGCTCGACCGAACTCGCCGACAGCGGCAACAAGCCCTTCTGATAGGCATAGCCCATCATCATCATATTGGTGGCAATGGAGTCGCCGAGCAGGGTTTCGGCTGGTTGGGTGAAATCGAAAAACGCCGAATCCTTGCGCAGCGCCGTTTCCAGCACATGGTTGACGTTGCGGCTTTGGAAATTGAAGTCCCGGTTGAGGATGAAATCAGCAGTCGGGATCAGATGGCTGTTGATGACACCATAGGTGCGGCTGGGTTCACAAAGCGTGATGGTCTCCTTCGAGGCAGCCACCACTTCGTCGGCGGCGATCACCAGATCGGCGGTGCCGGTCACGATGCGCGAACAGGTGACATCGGCCGTATTCTCGGACAGCCGCACGTGGCTCAGCACCGCGCCGCCTTTTTGCGCCAGTCCGGACATGTCCAGGATCATGCTGGCCTTGCCCTCGATGTGCGCGGCCATGCCAAGCAACGCACCTATCGTCAGCACGCCGGTGCCTCCGACTCCACCGACCGCGATGTTGTAGGGCCGATCCAGCAACGGGCGCGAGGC
>VAZS01000449.1 GCA_005884855.1 Alphaproteobacteria bacterium
GTCAACATCGACGAACTGCTGATCTCGCAGCCCGACACCGGGGAGCAGGCGTTGGAAATCTGCGATACTTTGGTGCGATCCGGCGCTGTCGACGTGCTGGTGGTCGATTCGGTGGCCGCGCTGGTGCCCAAGGCCGAACTTGAGGGCGAGATGGGCGACTCGCTGCCCGGGCTGCAAGCGCGGCTGATGAGCCAGGCCCTGCGCAAACTGACCGCCTCGATCAACAAATCCAATACCATGGTGATCTTCATCAACCAGATCCGGATGAAGATCGGGGTGATGTACGGCTCGCCGGAAACCACCACCGGCGGCAACGCGCTGAAATTCTATGCCTCTGTCCGGCTGGACATTCGCCGCATCGGCGCGATCAAGGAGCGCGACGAGGTGGTCGGCAATCAAACCCGCGTCAAGGTGGTCAAGAACAAACTGGCGCCGCCGTTCAAGCAGGTCGAATTCGACATCATGTATGGCGAGGGCGTCTCGAAGATGGGCGAAATTCTCGATCTCGGCGTGAAGGCCGGCATCGTCGAGAAGTCCGGCGCATGGTTCTCCTATGACAGCCAGCGGCTCGGTCAGGGCCGCGAGAACTCAAAAGCCTTCCTCAAGGCCAATCCCGACATGACCGCGAAAATCGAAGCGGCGATCCGGCAGAACTCCGGCCTGATCGCGGAACAGATTCTGGCCGGCTCCCCCGAGCGCGATGCCGATGGTGAGGACGCGGCGGCTGAGGAGTGAGTTGTCTGTCGTGTCCCGGACGCGTTGAGATTCGAAGCGGCGGGCGCTGAGGATGTTGAGTTGCCGACATCCTCAGCGCCATTCTGTTTCGATGCGCGCGCGCTCTACACATCATGCTCTAGCTCATCCCCCGCCATCTGCCACTTGGCAGGTATCAGGAACGTCGCAGCAGTTGGGGAAACGCCATCTGCTATCGACTATTCGTAAGCCAACATGGCACGTCTGATCCTGACAACCAGCGACTCGGGAGCGGGATGCCTGATGCAAGCGGGCGCTGCGGAAATTGTGATTCCGTTCGGCTTCAGGTTCGCTTGGGGACGCTTGCCATCCGCCGCAGAGTTCGCAAGCTTGATGGCGCCGCGTTCAAGGAGAGATGACCACGCGGTCCCGCATTGGCTGGACAATTTCGACCGGCGACGTGGAGAAATCCGCCAGCAAGGCCTGGGTCTGGTTGAGCTTTGCCAGCAATGCGAAACGGTGGAATTGTGGATCGACCCGGACCCGAATGCACAATTAATGCTGGTTTGTCTGCTCGATTTTTTCCGGTCGGACGGAAAGGCCGTATCGAGGTTGACTTTGCGCCAGGCCAACGTCGGCACTGGCAACAGTCCTGCCGAAGCCTTTTCCGAATGGCAGCCACCAGCTGTCAAAATCCTCAACGATCATGTCGAATTGGCCAGCTTGGTTTGGCGGGCTTATCGACAGCCGACGCCGCAGGACTGGTTCGATCTGCTCGGCAGGGATCTGAGCGTGCTGCCACAGCTTCGGCAAACCGCGCTAGAATTGCTCGAAGAACTTCCCGTGACCGGCGCGGGGGTTGGAGGCACGGAAATGCGCATGCTGGAATTGATATCGGTAGGGAATGCAAGTCCATTCGATGTCTTTCCCGGCCACCGCAAGCCCAACAAACGACATGTCTTCGGCTACTGGGAGGTCGGGAGCCTGCTCGACGGTTTGGCTCATTGTCCGACGCCCGCTGTGTCCGGCCTCGAGGAGGGGCCGTTCACGATGGCGATACACGAGGACCGTAACCGTCACGAGCGATACCAACGCAGCAAACTGAATCTCACCCCGCTTGGCAAAGCTGTTCTGGCGCGGACCGAAGATTTCAGCTTGCACAACCCGATCCACCGCTGGTGGGGTGGCACCGAATTGAACAATCACCGGCTCTGGCGCTGGGACGCGGCGAACCGCGCCTTGATCGGAGCTTAGTCGCGCCGACGCCCGAGAGTGATGCCTCATGAGAAGCATTGGTATAGCCGCGTTCGCCGTTTTCCTGAGCTCAATCAACACTGGTTTGGCTCAGGAGGACTGTGTGAAGTGCCGGCAAATTTATAACTACATATGCCTTCAAAACGTAGACGAGTGCGTTAATGCCTGCAGCGGCATCGGGACTAGCGACAAGAATTCGTGTCAGCGCCGATGCAGCGCGAGAGATGATGGGTGCAACGCCAGAGCCACTTTGAAGTGCGGGATCTATACACCAACGCGATTCTCTACTCCGCCGCCTCTGCGTATTCAGTAACCGGCGGACACGAGCAGACCAGGTGCCGGTCGCCATAGACGTTGTCCACGCGCCCGACCGGAGACCAGTATTTATCAATTCGCGAGCTGCCTGCCGGGAAGCATCCTTCGGCGCGGGAATAGGGCCTTGCCCAATTATCCTCCGCGATGTCGTTAACGGTATGCGGCGCGTAGCGCAGCGGCGAAGTTTCCACCTTCCAGCGGCCGGTCTCGATATCGGCGAATGAGGCCTTCAGCGGGCGCGGATCGACGATGCATTCATGGGCGACGCGGCCCTTGTGGTTGCGGTACAGCACCGGGAAATGCGGATGGAGCCTGGCGGCGATGTAATTGGCATTCAGGATCGCGATTTCGGTAGCGCGCGTCAGGCCTTCGCCTCCCATCATCAGAATATAGATGTAGGAGATCGTCAGGATCGATGCCGAGCCGAACGGCGCCGCGGAGACCGGCCCGATCGGCGCTGGCTTCGCATCGCTCGCGGGATGCCCGGGCAGGAACGGCGCAAGATGCGCCTTCACTCCGATCGGCCCCATTCCGGGGCCACCGCCGCCGTGGGGAATGCAGAAGGTCTTGTGCAGATTGAGATGGCTGACGTCGGCGCCGTAGTCGCCGGGCCGCGACAGGCCCACTTGCGCGTTCAGGTTGGCGCCATCCAGATAGACCTGTCCGCCATGGCCGTGCACGATCTCGCAGACCTCGCGGATATGCTCCTCGAACACCCCGTGAGTGGAGGGATAGGTGATCATGATGGCGGCGAGTTTCCGGGAATGCTGCGCCGCCTTGGCGCGCAAATCATTCACATCGACGTCGCCGCTGGTATCGCAGGCCACCACCACCACTTCCATTCCGGCCATGCTTGCGGAGGCCGGATTGGTGCCGTGGGCCGAAGAGGGGATCAGGCACACCTTGCGATGCGGCTCGCCGCGCGCGGTGTGATAGCCGCGGATCGCTAGCAGCCCGGCATATTCCCCCTGCGCGCCGGAATTTGGCTGCAAGGAGATCGCGTCATAGCCGGTGATTTCGCACAGCCATCGTTCCAGTCGCTTGAACAGGGTGTGATAGCCCTCAGCTTGCTGGCGCGGCGCGAACGGATGCAGATCAGCAAATTCGGGCCAGCTCAGCGGGATCATCTCGCTCGTGGCGTTGAGCTTCATGGTGCAGGACCCCAACGGAATCATCGCACGATCCAGCGCGAGATCGCGGTCTGAGAGCTTTCGCATGTAGCGCAACAGCTCGGTCTCGGAGCGGTGGGCGTGGAACACCGGATGGGTGAGGAATGCGCCGGTGCGCTTCAGCTCTGCCGGAAGTGCTTCCGCAGTGCCTGCTTCGATATCGGCGTAGGTCAGGTTGCCGCCGAACGCGCGCCACACCGCCTCGACTTCAACTGACGTCGTGGTCTCGTCCAGCGCGATGCCGAGCGTGCCTTCGCCGATTCGCAGGTTGATTTTCTCGGCCAGCGCGCGGGCGACGATGTCGTTTTGCTTTTCGCCAGCCTCTACCGTAACGCAGTCAAAAAACGCCTGCGAGCGCGGCGCAAAACCGAGTTTGCGGAGTCCTGCCGCCAGCACCGCCGTGCGGCGATGGACAGTCCGCGCGATATGCGTCAGCCCCTCCGGTCCGTGATAAACCGCATACATCGAAGCGATCACAGCCAGCAGCACCTGCGCGGTGCAGATGTTGGAGGTGGCCTTTTCGCGGCGGATATGCTGCTCGCGCGTCTGCAGCGCCAGCCGATAGGCGGGCTCCCCTCGGGAATCGATGGAGAGGCCCACGATGCGTCCTGGCAGCGAGCGCTTCAGCGGTTCGCGGACGGCCATATAGGCCGCGTGCGGTCCGCCATAACCCATTGGCACTCCGAAACGCTGCGCCGAGCCGATCGCGACATCGGCGCCGAGTTCGCCCGGCGAGGCCAACAGCGTGAGCGCCAGCAGATCGGCGGCAACGATCGCCATCGCGCCTTTGGCGTGCAACGCCGCGATCGCCGGGCGGAGGTCGCGCACCGCGCCCGATGAGGCCGGGTATTGCAGCACGCCGCCGAATACGTCGGCGCGATCGAGATCGATGAAGGGATCGCCGACGATCAGTTGGCCTCGTCGAGTAGTGAGGCATTGGCGACGTCGAGCCCGGTGAGATCGCAAATCATGGTCTGGAAGTTGAACAAGGCTTCCAGACGGCCTTGGCTGATCTCGGGCTGATATGGCGTATAGGCGGTGTACCATGCCGGATTCTCAAGCACATTACGCTGAATCACGGCCGGCAGGATTGTGCCTGAATAGCCTTGGCCGATCAGCGAGGTGAAAACCTGGTTCCGTGAAGCAAGGCCGCGCATATGCGCGAGCGCCTCGGTCTCACTCAAGGCCGGAGGCAGATCGAGCGGCGTCTTCTGCCGAATCGATCCCGGCAGAGTCTCGCCCATCAGTTCGCCCAGACTTTTCGCCCCGACCACCTCCAGCATCGCCGTGACATCGCGGGGCGAGGGGCCTACGTGGCGGCGCACGAAGGTGGTGGCTGCCTCGGCGGGTTTGCGGTGCGCGCTCATGGCTGTCCTCTCTCAGGCGGTATGCTTTTGGTAGGCGGCCTCGTCCATTAGGCCGTCGAGTTCGCTCGTGTCGGAAATCTTCATTTTGAAAAACCAGGCTTTGCCGCCTGCGTCGGAATTGACCAGCGCCGGCTCGGACGAAAGCGCGTCGTTGACTTCAACCACCTCGCCGGAAATCGGCGCATAGACGTCGGAAGCCGCCTTGACGGATTCGACCACGGCGGCGGCTTCCGCCTTCTTCAGGCTGCGACCGACCTTGGGCAATTCGACAAACACCACATCGCCGAGCTGCGACTGCGCGTAATCGGTGACCCCGATGGTGGCGACATCGCCGTCGATGCGGAGCCATTCGTGGTCGGCGGTGAACAGCGTCGTCATGATCATCCTTCAGAGTTTGCGAGTTCAGCGTTTGTAAGTGTTGGGAACGAAAGGCATCGGAGAGACCCGCACCGGCAACCGCTGGCCCCGCAGTTCCGCAAATACGGTGCCGCCCGGCGCTGCGTGCGATGAGGGCAGATAGCCCATCGCAACCGGTGCATTGAGGGTGGGACCGAAACCGCCCGAGGTGACGGCGCCTATCTGTTCGGCTGATGTTTGATCGGCAAAGAGCAGCGCGCCCTCACGCACGGGGGCACGGCCCTCCGGCCTCAATCCGATGCGGCGGCGCGGCGCGCCCTGTTCAAGCTGGGCAAGAATCTTATCGGCGCCCGGAAAACCGCCCGCCCGGACGCCACCACGACGGCGGCTCTTTTGGATCGACCATTCCAGCGCGCCTTCGACCGGTGTGGTGGTCGTGTCGATATCGTGGCCATACAGGCAAAGGCCTGCCTCCAGCCGCAGACTGTCCCGGGCGCCCAACCCGATCGGCAGCACTGCGCTGTTCGCAAGCAGCGTTTTCGCGAGCCGTTCGGCGTGCTCGGCCGGAATCGAAATCTCGAAGCCGTCCTCGCCGGTATAGCCCGAACGCGAGACGAAGCAGTCTATGCCGTCGACGCGGCGCGGCCCGG
>VAZS01000179.1 GCA_005884855.1 Alphaproteobacteria bacterium
CTTCGGCGCCGATGCGCGGGAAGCTTATGAGCGCATGGTCGCCCTGGTGAGTTTGGCGGAGCAGCGGCTGGCCAAAAATCGCAAACCGGCATTTGTCAGCGCCAGCCTGCCGGCCCGCCCGGCGCGGGTGGCCGATGTCGCGCCGATTGTCCGTGGCGCCTGCAGCTTGCCGGACAACAAGACCGAAGGGGCCTGGAAACGATTCGTGCTTGAGTTCCGCTGCAATGACGCCGTGATGAATTTCGTCAATGGCGCCGACGTTGCGCGCTACGGCCAGGCCGGCGTCGTGACCCCCGATCACAACTTACGGATCAAGAACCGGCCGCTGGTGGTTGCCGCGCCTAAGGAGGGAGACCTTCAGGTCTTCAAGAATTCAGTCACTCAACAGGTCGCAGCATACGCGGAGGATTACACAAACTACTTCGGCCGCAACAATGCGCGGGTCGGCGGAATCAAGACCATGCTTGATCCAGTGCCGCGCGTGGTGCTGGTGCCTGGTGTTGGATTATTCGGGCTCGGAGGAAGCAAAAGGGATGCGAAGATCGCCGCCGATCTCGCCGAGGCTGCGATTGCCACCATCACAGACGCCGAAGCGGTAGGCCGCTTTGAGGCGCTGCCCGAGTCCGATCTGTTCGATGTGGAATACTGGTCGCTTGAGCAGGCGAAGCTGGGCAGCGCCAAGGAACTGCCGCTGGCTGGGCAGGTAGCCGCTATCACCGGCGCCGCCGGCGCAATTGGGTTCGCGACAGCAAAGGCGTTCGCCGCAGCCGGCGCTGAAGTCGCGCTGCTGGATATCGACGAGGCTGCCGCTTTGGCAAAAGCAAAAGAGATCGGCGGCTCGGCGCTCGGGCTGCGCTGTGATGTCACCGACACGGCATCTGTCCGGGAGGCGTTCGCGCAAGTAGTCTCTTCGTTCGGTGGGGTTGATATAGCGGTGTCGAATGCCGGCGCCGCGTGGCAGGGCCGGATCGGGGAGGTCGATGAAGCCGTGTTGCGAGAGAGCTTTGAGCTGAATTTCTATGGGCACCAGCGCGTGGCGCAAGCCGCTGTCAACATCATGCGCGCGCAGGGTACCGGCGGCTGTCTATTGTTCAATGTCTCCAAGCAGGCCGTCAATCCCGGACCCAACTTCGGTCCTTACGGTCTGCCGAAAGCGGCGACACTTTTTCTGGTTCGCCAATACGCCCTCGAATACGGCAGCGAGGGCATTCGCGCCAATGCCGTCAATGCCGACCGGATCCGCTCCGGTCTGCTCAATGAAGAGATGATTTCTTCCCGCTCCAAGGCGCGCGGCGTCAGCGAATCGGCGTATATGCGAGGTAACCTGCTCGGCCGGGAAGTTGCGGCCGAGGATGTGGCGCAGGCCTTTCTCGCCCAGGCGCTGGCGCTCAAGACCACGGCCGACGTCACCACTGTCGATGGCGGAAACATCGCGGCCGCGCTGCGCTAAGCGCGCCAAAACTCGGTCGATGGGCTCATTCAGGCCGAATTTTGTGGCATGGTTGTTGACGAACCCGAACGCTTGATGTCGAACTTCACAGCCAACCAAGAAAAGTAAACGGGGCATCGCCATCATGGTGCCTTCCAAGACCAACAACTGGGCTTTCGAGACCGTGCCGCAACCGGGCCTGAACGGGCGAAAGGGTTATCAGCCGCGCGGCAAGGCGCTGGGCGGATCGAGCGCGATCAACGCCATGGTCTACATCCGTGGGCATCGTTCCGACTATGATGGTTGGGCAGCGCTGGGCAATGCCGGCTGGGCTTATGACGACGTGCTGCCGTATTTCAAGAAATCCGAGAATAACGAGGTGGTTCAGGATGCTTTTCACGGCACCGGTGGGCCGCTCAACGTCGCCAGCATTAGAACCAGCAATCCGTTTCAGGAATATTTCCTCGAGGCCGGACGGCAGTTGCAGCTTCCGCTGACCGGCGATTTCAACGGGGCGGACCAGATGGGACTTGGCGTGTATCAGGTCACTCAAAAAAACGGCGAACGCTGGAGCGCGGCGCGCGCCTATATCGAGCCAAACCTGTCGCGTTCCAACCTGAAAGTTATTACCGGCGCCCAAGCCCGAAGAATTCTGTTCAATGCCAAGCGCGCCGTCGGCGTCGAATTCAGCCGCGACGGCAAGCCGGAGTCCGTGCGTGCCAGGAGCGAGGTCATTGTCTCGAGCGGCGCCCTGCAGTCGCCGCAACTGCTGATGCTGTCAGGCATCGGCAATGCGCCGGAATTGAAAAGCCTGGGCATCGAAGTGGTACACCATTCGCGCGACGTCGGCCGAAACCTTCAGGATCATATCGATTTTGCTTTCAGCTACCGCTCAAAGAGCCTGGATAACCTTGGGCTATCGTTCGCCGGTTTGCGCCGGTTGTGGCGGGAAATAGGGCGTTACCGGCGCGAGGGCCTCGGCATGATCACGTCCAACGTTGCCGAGTGCGGCGGCTTTCTCAAAACCGATCCAAACCTGACGATACCCGACATCCAGCTTCACTTCAGCATGGCCATGGCAGATAATCACGGCCGCTCCCGTCATCTCGGCCACGGTTTTGGCTGTCATGTCTGCCTGCTGCGCCCGAAGAGTCGAGGCGCCGTAACGCTTGACAGCGCCGACCCGGCGACTCCGCCGCGCATTGATCCGAAATTCTATGACCATCCCGACGACCTCGAAGTCATGGTCAAGGCGTTCAAGATTACTCGCAGGATCATGGACGCGGAGCCGCTGGCGAAATGGCGGACTGCGGAAATGTACAGCGAGGGTGTTCAATCCGACGACGAGATCCGCACCATTCTGCGCAATCGCTCGGATACGGTGTACCATCCTGTCGGGACCGCGCGAATGGGTACCGACGAAATGGCAGTTGTCGATCCGCAATTGAAAGTGGCCGGCGTGGAAAGCTTGAGGGTGGTGGACGCCTCCATCATGCCGACGCTGATCGGCGGCAATACCAACGCGCCATCGATCATGATCGCAGAGAAGGCGGCCGACATGATCAGGGCTGCCTGATCATGTTATCCGCAGCGATAGCCCGGTGGCGGCTTCCAGCTCGGCAATCGCCTGCTGCGAATCGACGACCTTAATGGTCGTCATGCCCATTTCGCGCGCCGGTTTCAGGTTGACACCTAGATCGTCGAGATAGACGCAATGCTTGGGATCGACACCGAGCGCCTCGACCATCATCCGGTAGATGCGCGGATCGGGCTTCCGCAGGCCAATCTTGGCGGATTCGATGATATGATCGAATAGCGCCATCACCTCCGCAAGATACATTGATCGGCCGCTCGCGCTTCCAATCGCGTTGGCGGGAAGGTTGTTGGTGATGCAACCGGTTTTAAACTGGCTTTTTATCAGTCTCAGCGCTTCGACCATCTCGGGTCGCAAATCGCCCGACAGCAGCGGTAGCACGTCCCTGCCACGAACCTCCGCGCCCAAGGCCAGCGATTCCGCCGCGAACAGTTCATCAAAGGTCTCCAGGTCGACTTCGGCACGCTCGAACTTTGCCCAGGCATTCTCCCAATGGTTGCTGGCATTGGTCCGCCGAATAATGTCCGCGGGTAGCCCGCGGTCGTTCTCAAAACGCGCAAAAGCCTCAAAGGGCGAGGTCGTGAGAACCCCGCCAAAATCCCAGATCACTGCCTCGATCACGATCTTCCATCCTGCGAACGGCCCAATTTTAAAAATGGCTAACACGGCCGTGCCCACGCTGACCAGCCTGCGGCGGTGTCGCCGTTGAGGAGTTTGGCGCTGCCGGAGCGATCCTGTAAGTTAACTGGCATCGCGAGCAACGATGGAAGCTGTTATGAAAGCCTTTGGACCGTCCGATCGCATCGTGAGCCCGATGATCGCCGGCCTGAGCCTGCTTCTCTCGGTGCCCGCAATTGCGATCGTCGGCGGCGCGATACCGTCGGCCGAGGGTATCGGCCGATCGGTCATCACCATTGTCGGTTCGCGGGGAAATTTCTGCACTGGCGTTTTGATCGCACCCAAGCTGGTTTTGACGGTGGCGCATTGCGTGCAGCCGGGCGCGGTCTACAAGATCGTGGATTATGGCCAAAATCAGCAGCCGCAGCTGCATGACGTGCGAACGATTGCCATTCACCCGGCCTTCAATATGCAGGCGATCATCGCCCATCGGGCCAGTGCCGACCTCGCCCTGCTGCAGCTCGAATCGCCGCCTCAAGCAAAGCAAGCAGCCGTATTCGCGTCACCTCAGGCGCCGATTGTCGCCGGCAGCGCATTCAGCATCGCCGGCGTCGGCGTCGCCATACGCGGCGAAGGTAAAAGCGGTGGGACCGTTCCGACCGGGCCAAATGGCGGTGCGGGTTGCGGCGGTCTGACCGGCGTAACGCCGTTGACGCTTTACCGGGACTGGATTTTGCAGACCGCTCGGGGATGGGGCTCGGCTATGTGATCGGCGGTGATCTGGCGCATTGTGTCGCCAGCCATTGAGATTTAGAGATTGCGCGTTGCCAATCAAAAAGAACAGGGCTCATGAACGTATTAGCAACACACCGACCGGCTTCTTCGTCGTCCCAAGCCGTCGAGCATTTCGAGGTTCTCATCGTCGGCGCGGGCATTTCCGGCATCGGCAGCGCCTTTCACCTGAAGGCTCAGCTCCCGGGCACGACTTTCGTCATCCTCGAGGCGCAGGAGAGTTTCGGCGGCACCTGGCTGACCCACCGCTATCCCGGCATTCGCTCGGATAGCGATCTTCACACTTTCGGTTACCGCTTCAAGGCCTGGACCAGCGCTCCGATAGCAACCGCCGAGGAAATCCGCTCCTATATGGGCGAGGTGATCGCCGAGAATGAGCTTGAGCAGCATATCCGTTACCATCACAAGATTTATTCGGCGAGTTGGTCGAGCAAAACCAATCAATGGACCATCGAGGCGGTTAGAACAGATACCGGCGAGCCCGCGAGATTCACCGCGAACTTCTTGTGGATGTGCCAAGGCTACTACCGGCATTCCGAGGGCTACACTCCGCAGTGGCAGGGGATGGAAACTTTCAAGGGCCGTATCGTTCACCCGCAGCGCTGGCCGGATGATCTGGAGACCCAGGGCAAAAATGTCGTCGTGATCGGCTCGGGCGCCACGGCCGCCACCCTGATTCCGGCGATCGCCGACAAATGCGGCCACGTCATCATGCTGCAGCGCTCGCCCACATATTTCAGGACCGGCCGTAACGCGATCGAACTGGCCGAGACCTTACGGCAGCTTCAGATCAGCGAGGAATGGATCCACGAGATCGTGCGCCGCAAGATTCTGTTCGAGCAGGACATGTTTACCCGCCGCTCGTTTACGGAGCCTGAGAAGGTCAAAGAGGAGCTGCTTGGGGGAATTCGCGCGGCGCTAGGTCCCGGTTCCGATGTCGAAATCGAGCAGCACTTCACGCCAAGCTACCGGCCGTGGCGCCAACGCATCGCCTTTGTTCCCGATGCCGACCTTTTCCAGGCCGTCAAGAGCGGCAAGGCGTCCGTTGTGACTGACGAGATCGATCGATTCACCGAGACCGGCATTCGCTTGAAGTCTGGCAAGACGCTGGACGCGGATATCATTATCACGGCGACCGGATTCAATCTCAATGTGCTCGGGGACATCGGCTTCACCATAGATGGCAAGCCGCTCGATTTTGCCCAGACCGTCACGTATCGCGGGATGATGTTCACAGGCGTCCCCAACATGGTCTGGGTGTTCGGATATTTTCGAGCGAGCTGGACGCTGCGGACCGATCTGGTCGCGGATTTTGTCTGTCGCTTGCTGGCTC
>VAZS01000028.1 GCA_005884855.1 Alphaproteobacteria bacterium
AGGCGGTGCGGCCGACGATCTGGCCGGGATTACGCCCGGTCCGTTCGAACAGCACATCGACGGTGTTGCCAATCGCAGCCTGATTGAAGGCCGATTGCTGGCTGTCGATCAATTCCTGAAGCCGCACCAATCGTTGGTCCATTTCAGCCGCTGAAACCGTCTCCCGCATGTCCGCCGCCGGCGTCCCCGGCCGCGGCGAATATTTGAACGAATAAGCGCCAGCGTACCCGATTTGGGTGACAAGGGCGAGGGTGGCTCGAAAATCTTCCTCGGTCTCGCCGGGGAAACCGACGATGAAATCCGATGAAAATGCAATATCTTGGCGCGCCGTCCGCAGCCGGTCGAGGACACGGCGGTAATCTTCGACGGTATGCCTGCGGTTCATCGCCGAGAGGATCCGGTCGGAACCGGACTGCACGGGCAGGTGCACGAACGGCATCAGCGCCGGTAAATCGCGGTGAGCTGCGACCAGCGTGTCATCGACATCGCGAGGATGGCTGGTCGAGTAGCGAATGCGGGCGATCCCCGGGATATCGGCAATCCGGCGCAGCAAGGTTCCGAGTGACCAGACCCGTCCGTCCGGCCCTTCGCCGTGGTAGGCATTGACGTTCTGCCCGATCAACGTGATTTCGCGAACGCCATTGTCGGCGAGCCTGAGTACGTCCTCGACGATGTTTGCAACCGGACGTGATACTTCGGCGCCACGCGTATAGGGCACCACACAAAACGTGCAGAACTTATCGCAGCCCTCTTGCACCGTAACAAAGGATGAGATGCCGCGTGCCCGTATGGCATCCGGCTTCGGGGGCGGCAGAAACCCGAACTTGTCCTCAAGCGGGAATTCGGTCTCGAGCGCACGGCCGTGACTGCTCGCGCGCGCCAGGAGTTGCGGCAGATGATGATAGCTTTGCGGCCCGACGACGACATCGACAACCGGCGCGCGGCGGATGATCTCGTTGCCCTCAGCCTGTGCGACGCAGCCGGCCACGGCAATGTTCATGCGCCTGCCGTTGCGCGCGGCCTCCTCCTTGGTGATGCGCAGCCGTCCCAACTCCGAGTAGACCTTCTCGGAGGCCTTTTCGCGAATGTGACAGGTATTGAGAATGACGAGGTCCGCATCATCAACAGTTGCGGTCTCGACAAAGCCTTCATTCGCCATCGTGTCCACCATGCGCTGCGCATCGTAGACATTCATCTGGCAGCCATACGATTTGATATGCAGCTTGCGCGGCGCCTTCATGGAACCTGAATGCTGTGACAAGACCGCGCCAATGCGGCGCCGGGCTCAAATATAGGCTAAAGCGGCGAAAATCCAGCGACCGAGCTTGATATTTGATCGATTTGCGCGACCAGATCCGGCAATTGCCGCATGTGGTCGAAGGTTTTGATGGCGCCAGCGGCACGCAGCGTTTGGTCATGACCAGGCCGGCAATGGCTGCCGCCGTAAAACCCCAGCACGGTCATGCCGGCCGCTCGCGCGCCGGTAACGCCGACCGGGCTGTCCTCGATCACGAGGCATCGTTCTGGCGCCACCTGCATCCGTTCGGCGGCAAACAGAAACAGGTCCGGCGCCGGCTTGCCGCGCTTGACCTGTGAGGCGCAGAAAATATTTTGCGCGAGCAGATCGTATATCCCGGCACAGACGAGGCCATGCTCAATTTTCTCGGATGTGCCGCTCGAGGCCACGCATTTTGGTAGGCTGATCGCCGCGATGGCCTCGCCGACATATGGAATCGGCCGCAGATCGCCGGCATAGAATCGCAGCGTGGCTTGCTTCACTTCAAGTTCAAAATCCTCCGGGAGATCGCGGCCGAGTTCGTTTTCGATGGTCAGCCGCGCCTCGCGATCCGATACGCCGAGAAACCGGGCAAGTACCTGATCGGACGTGATCGAGTAGCCGTGCCGCGTTAGCGCCTCGGCATGTGCGCGGCAGGAAATCACTTCGCTGTCGACCAGCACGCCATCGCAATCGAAAATGACGAGATCGAAATTCGAGCGCAAGGCTTTCACGCTCAGGGCTTCTCGTCTTCCAGCGGGATGCAATACAATTCCAGCCGGTGATCGACCAGTTTGTAGCCAAGCTTGCGGGCGATCTCGGCCTGAAGCTTTTCGATTTCTTCGTTGGTGAATTCGATCACCTTGCCGTCGCGCAGGTTGATAAGATGGTCGTGATGGCTGTCGCGCATCTGCTCGTAACGGGCACGGCCCTCGCGGAAGTCGTGGCGTTCGATAATGCCGGCGTCCTCGAACAGTTTTACCGTCCGGTATACCGTGGAAATCGAGATCTTGTCGTCGACCGCCACGCAACGGCGGTACAACTCCTCGACGTCGGGATGGTCGGCTGCTTCCGCCAGCACCCGCGCGATGACGCGGCGCTGTTCGGTCATTCGCATGCCGGTGGCGGCGCAGCGGCCTTCGATACCGGTGGCCTTGAGCGCGGGTGTCGACTTAAGTGCGGTCATTGGTCTTGCCTTGCCTCACAGCGCATGGAGCGAGGATGTTACCGGTATCACAGGAAAAAACGCGTAACCTGATCATTTGGAGCATAACCCGATGAAAACCGGATCTCACTTTTGCTGATCGCGCTCCGTGCCTCTTTGTGCCATCACGCGGGCGTCACGACAAGTCGCGGCGCATCAGAACCGCGTTCAATTCTTGCCCGCTCCCCTGCCGGTAGTAGCGCTCGCGCCGCCCGGCGATGGTAAATCCCGCCCGGTCATAAAGCCGCCGAGCCGGCCGATTATTTTCCTCGACTTCCAACAATACGCTGCGCACGCCGCGCGCGGCAAGGTGGCCGAGGTGCGTCAGCAAAAGCTGGCGGGAAAGCCCCCGGCCGCGATGGCTCGGCTCAACCGCGATCGAAAGTATCTCGGCTTCATCCGCCGCCACTCGCGTAGCGGCAAAACCGATAATCTTGCGACCGACTCTTAGCCGATGCACCAGCATGTTGCGCTCGGTCAGCATGGCCTCGAATTCACTTTCGCCCCAGCCGCGGTGAAACGATCTGGCGTGCAACAGCGCCAAACGGCCCGCATCACGCGCAGTTGCGGGCTCGACCACCGCACTTCCGCCGCCCCACATTTCGGAAAGCCATTCCATCATGGCGCGGAAGGCTGCGACACTTGCTGCGGCGGCTGTTTTGACGGCTTGGCGTCGGGAGCCCGCAGGTAAAAGGGGCGCGGCGGCGCGGTGTCCGGACTGACCGCTGCGCCGAGCCACGCCACCCACGCAATATCAGGCGCCGGCCGCGGATCGACGGCGAACGGGGGCGGCGCATCGGCGGACCAGCGATCGGCGAGTATCTGGGCGGCATTGCCGACCAGATATGGCGTGCCGAACTGTGAGGCCCCGAGCGCCTCCTCGATCGGTCCGAGCCGCGGCCGAATTAACGGAGCTCCATTGCCGCTGACCACCTGAAAATACACCTGCTCATGCCGCGCATCGATGGCGGAGATCACCGGCTGTTCGGGATTTTGGCTGACGACCGGGGCGGCATAGGCAGCCAGTGTCGTAACTCCGACCGCGGGCTTGCTGGCCGCCAGTGCAATCCCACGCGCAGCCGAAAGTCCGACCCGCAATCCGGTGAAGCTGCCGGGACCGGTGGTGACCGCGATCCGGTCCAGGCCTGCGAACGCGATCCCGGAGTCTTTCATCAGCTTCGCAATAAGCGGCATCAGGGCTTCAGCGTGCCCGCGTTTCATCGCCTGCGATTCCAACGCGATCAGCTTGCCGGCATCGGTATCGAGAATGCCCGCGGCGCAGGCATCAAGCGCGGTATCGATGGCGAGAATCAGCATCGGGACAGGCGAACAGCGGTTGATCGAACAGCGACTAGGTGGTCAGCAGCACCCGCCGTTCGTGATTCGCGCATCACTCTCGCAGCTCCGCAATCACCGTCCTTGAAACCGCGGAAGGTAATGTCGCCGCCGTCGTTGGCGACCGCCGGGCGCACCCGGGTCTCGATCAGATCCTTGATCATCTCGACCGTTGCGGTGTCGGCTTCGTTAAAGAACTCGTCTTGTTCGTCAGCAGCCTCGTCACTACCGACAGTGCCGTCCGCCAACAGCGGCGCTCCCGACATATAGTATTCCATGATGGCGCCGAGGATAGCCGGCTTCATGTGTTGCCAGTCGCTGCCGTCCTTGGTCACGGTGACGAAATCGGAGCCGTAGAACACGCTGGTCACGCCGGGAACGCTGAACAGTCTTTCGGCCAACGGCGAGCGCGCCGCGGCTTCGCGGCTGGTAAATTCCATGGTGCCACTGTCGAGCACGGCGCGGCCCGGGATGAATTTCAAAGTGGCGGGATTCGGGGTGGCTTCGGTCTGGATGAACATTGCTTTCTCCGGCGTCGCCGGTTCAAGGCCGGCGCGTGAGCGATCCTTATCAGATGGCGACGCCGGATGCACGGTCAAGGGGCGCAGACCAGTTCCTCAGTCGCATCAAGGAGCTAACACTAGGGCCCTACGACAGCGCATCGATATCCTCATCGCTCAAATCACCGGGCACGATGGTAATCGGGATCGGGAACGAGCCGACCGTCTTGGCCATGATGGTAATGAGCGGCCCGGGCCCCTCCGGCCCCGGATTGGCGGCCAGCACCAGCATCGTGATGTCGACGTCCTTGTCGATCACGTCGAGAATTTGTTCGGTCGGGTCGCCCTCGCGGATCACGCGCTCAGGCGTGATCGCGGCGATGCCATTGGCGCGGCCAGCCGCGCGATCCAGCGCCGCGTTGGCTTCCTCCTGCGCCTCGGCCCGCATGACTTCAGCGACGCCGAGCCATTGCTGGTTCTGGTCCTCGGTCTCGATGACGCGCAGCATCACCACACCGCCGCCGACCCGGATTGCCCAGCGGCTCGCGTAATAGACCGCCCGGTCCCATTCCGCGGTGTCGTCTACGATAACCAGACATTTTGGCTTGTGACCCGTCTCATAGCTTCGTCGCTGGGTGGTCATGCATGCCCCGGTGCTGCGCCAAGCGGGCAGTATGCTGCCACGGCGCAGCCATCCTCCACAAGCGGCGGCGGCAGGCACTATTGCGGAAAAATATGCGTTTGGCTTCTTCCGGGCTGACCGGCTTTGCGATCAGAACACGGCCAACAGGTGCGTAGCGCTGCATCAGTTGATTAGTGCTTCCGGACGAAGCCGACGATGTCCTGTGTCGCTTTCATGGTGTCAGCAGCGATTTCGCGGGCGCGGTCGGCACCATCCACCAGTATCGAATCGACGTGGCGGGGATCCGCGACAAGCCGTTTCATTTCGGATGCGATCGGCGACAGCTTGGCGACACAGAGTTCGACCAGCGAATTCTTGAAGTTCGAAAACTGGCCGCCTCCGAACTCGCCAAGCACTTCCGACTTGGTCCTGCCCGAGAGCGCGGCGAAGATGCCGACGAGGTTGTCCGCCTCAGGACGTGTCTCGAGACCTTTTTCCTCTGACGGCAGCGGCTCCGGATCGGTCTTGGCCTTGCGGATCTTTTGCGCGATGGTATCGGCGTCGTCGGTCAGATTGATCCGTGAATTGTCCGACGAATCCGATTTCGACATCTTCTTGGTGCCGTCGCGCAACGACATCACCCGCGTGGCAGGGCCCGTGATCAGCGGTTCGGGCTGCGGAAAAAATAGCCCGCTGTTGAAGCCATGGCTGCGAATCGAATCGCCGAAGTCGTTGTTGAACTTCTGGGCGATGTCGCGCGACAGCTCGAGATGTTGCTTCTGGTCCTCGCCGACCGGAACATGGGTAGCGCGATAGAGCAGAATGTCGGCCGCCATCAGCACCGGATAATCGTAGAGACCTACCGATGCATTCTCGCGATCCTTGCCCGCCTTTTCCTTGAACTGCGTCATCCGGTTCAGCCAACCGACCCGCGCGACGCAATTGAAGATCCACGCCAGCTCCGCATGCCCGGACACCTGGCTCTGGTTGAACACGATATGCTTTTTCGGATCGATGCCGCTGGCGATGAAAGCCGCGGTGACCTCCCTGGTGTTGCGCGCCAGTTCCAAGGGCCCGCCCCAGACCGACACCGGCTGGGTCAACGCATGCATGTCGACCACGCAATACAGGCAGTTATGGGTCTGCTGCAGCTTCACGAAATTGACGATCGCGCCGAGGTAATTTCCAAGATGCAAATTGCCGGTCGGCTGGACGCCCGAAAAAACCCGTTCGACGAATGCCATGGTCAGTTTTCCCGCGCCTGTGTTGCGCCCTCGATTGCCAACAGGCGCAGCGCGCCGTCAAATGGCACGGGGGCCTTCGTCGCGCAAGCCGGGCAGCGCGGTTTGTCTGAACGCGCTAACCGCGTCATTCCACCCGATCACGCCGAACAGGGCTAGAAGCAGGCCGTAGATCGCGGCCGCGCCTGTGATCACGATTATCAGCAGCGCCGCCTGCGCCAGCCCATGAGCGTCCAACGCCGGCATCAACAGGCCCGCCAGCCATAGCAGCCCGCCCATTGCCAGCGCCGCCAGGGCAATGCGCGGGAGCCGCCGACGCACCGCGCCGTCGATCGAGAAACCGAACGTAGCCGCACCGCGCCGAATCAACGCGAGCGCGCTGCTCCATGCCCCACACGCGATGGCGGCCGCGATGCCGCTGGGCCCGAATATCTGGCCGAGGATGACAGCCAGCACAATCGCGACTGCCAATCCTTTGAGCGTCGCGAGAAGCGGCGTCAGCGTATCGTGCCGGGCAAAGAAGGCGGGCGACAGCGCTTTGAGCAGCACATGTGCGGGCAGGCCGAACGCAAGCCACGTCAACATCTGCGCGGTGGCCGTCGCATCGGAAGCAGCGAAGACGCCGTGCTCGAATAACATCCGCACGATGGGTACGCTGAGCACGATCAATCCCAGTGTTGCGGGCAGGGCGAAGCCGACGGCGAGTTCGAGACCACGTGACTGCGCGCGCGCCAGGGCCGTTGCATCCTCGGCCCGCAACGCCCGGGTCAATTCGGGCACCAGTACGGTACCCATGGTGATGCCGACGATACCCAGCGGCAGTTCGATCAGCCGGTTTGCAAAATACAGCCAAGTGACGGCCGCGGGCGATGACGACGCGACTACCGCGCCCGCGATCACGAGTAGTTGGGGGGCGGAGCTGGCCATCATGCCGCGGCTGGCTTTGCCCAGAAAAGTCCGCATCTCGGCGTTGAAAGAGATGCGCACCGGCCTGGCGGCGCTGCCGCCACCCCCAAGCAGCAGGATCGAAAGCTGCAACAGACCGGCAACGCCGACGGTCGCGGCAAGGGTCAGCGCAGCATTGGCCGCGTCGTACCGCCATGCGATCAAGACTCCCATTACCGCAATCAGGGCGATGTTGAACAGAAGCGGCGAGAACGCGGTCAGAAAAAAACGGTGTTGCGCGTTCATCAGCGCCATGGTGACCGTGACCGGGCCTGCGAAGGCGAGATAGGGCAACATCAATCGGGCATCGTCGACCGCCATCTGCAGGGTCGGATGTCCAGCGAATCCCGGCGCCAGCGCAGTCATCAGGAGCGGCATCAACAATCCTATCAAGACTGCCGCCGCGATCAGTGCTGCGCTGACCGTGCCAAGCACGCGACCGGCGAAAGCGGCTGCGATAACTGCGCCCTCGCCCTCGCGAACGCGCAGCCACGCCGGCACCAACGCCGCGTTCAGTGCGCCTTCCGTCAACAATCGCCTGATCACATTGACGAGCTGAAATGCCAGCAGGAATGCGTCCGCCAGCGGGCCTGCACCGAGCAGCGCCGCCAGCATCGAATCACGTATGAATCCGAGCAGCCGAGAGGCCAGCGTTCCCGTGGATACGGTGAGAAAAGAACGGATCATGAGGCTTCTATAGCACCGTCGCTTGCTGGCGCGGGCTCGATCGTGATAGGCCGCTGCACCTCATACACCCGCCCTTGGAGCGGATTTTTCGCGCCATCGCAATTGCCGCAACAGGACCATTAGATGACTCCAGCGAAATACGACGTTCTCGGAATTGGCAATGCGATTTTCGATGTATTGGTCCAGACGGATGAGGCGTTTCTCGCCGCTCATGGCATGAGCAAAGGCGGCATGGCGCTGATTGACGAGGTCCGCGCCACGGCGATCTACCGCGATATGGGTCCGGCTACGGAGATGTCCGGCGGCTCGGCGGCGAATACCATCGTCGGGCTCGCCAATTTCGGCGCGCGGACGGCTTATGTCGGTAAGGTCAAGGACGACCAGATAGGCCGGCTTTATGTTCATGATATTCGTGCAGCGGGAGTTGCGTTCGAGACCAGGCCGGCGAACGATGGTCCCGCGACCGGCTGCTCCTACATTTTGGTGACGCCGGACGGCGAGCGCACCATGAACACTTATCTCGGCGCAGCGCAGGAGTTGACATCTGGTGATATCGACGCCGCTCAGGTCGCGGCGTCAGCGTTTGTCTATCTCGAAGGCTATCTGTGGGACCCAAAGAACGCCAAGGATGCCTTTCTCAAGGCATCGACGATTGCACATGACGCCGGCCGCAAGGTCGCGCTGACGCTTTCGGACTCGTTCTGCGTGGATCGCTATCGGGGCGAATTTCTCGATCTGATGCGCAAGCGCACGGTCGATGTTGTTTTCGCCAACGAGGCCGAATTGCATTCGTTGTATGAGACCTCGGACTTCGAGACCGCGCTGAAGCAGTTGCGGGCTGACGTAAATCTCGGCGTCGTCACCCGCAGTGAGAAGGGCTGCATCGTCGCTTCACAAGAGGGAGTCACCGCTGTGCCGGCCTATCCGATTGACAAACTGGTCGACACCACCGGCGCCGGCGACCTGTTCGCCGCCGGATTTCTGTTCGGGCTGGTGCGTGGGCTGGGCTATGAGAAAGCCGGGCGCTTGGGAGCACTTGCCGCCGCTGAAGTGATTCAGCATATCGGCGCGCGGCCGCAGACCTCGCTGAAGCAATTGGCGCAGCAGAGCGGACTGCCAGTCTGAAGCGGACTGTCGATCAAACTCGGCCTCTCGGCGATCTCCGACCGCTGCCTGTCCAGCCGAGGCTAACGAGGCAGCGGTTTATTTTCGGCTACCCTCGCCGCAAGCAAGGGACAGCCGAGAGCGCCAACTCACGCCGCCTGCTTCGTCGCATCGAGCCCGGCATAGACGCCGCTCTCGAAGCCTGCGAAGGCTTCAAGGCACTTTTGGTCTACGAACGGCAGTACCTGCATCAGGATCACGCCGGCCACGTCGCGCGAGGGGTCAATCCAGAAGTAGGTATTGGCGAGCCCGGCCCAGGCGAGGCTGCCCGGACTGCGGCCCTCGGGCGTTCTTGCGGTATTAATAAGGAAGCTCAGGCCCCACTTCTTCTCCATGTCGGGATAGAGATTGACGTCGTTGGTCGCGAACGCGACTGCTGACGTCATCCTGGTCATGTTGAGTTGGCCAATGTGGTTTTGTCCCATCATCGCAACCGTCTCCGGCTTCAGCACCTCGGTGCCATTGGCTCGGCCATTGTTGAGGATCATCTGGGTGAATTTGATGTAATCGCCGGCGGTGCCGTAGAGCCCGCCGCCACCCATGTGGAATTCCGGATCCTGATCGAGTTCGAATGGGGTCGGCCCCAGGCTTCCATCCTCGGCGCGCGCATGCATGGCGACGAGGCGTTGGCGTTGCGCTTCTCCGATCCTGAAGCTGGTGTCGGTCATGCCGAGCGGTGTGAGCAGGTGATCACGGAGATAAGAATCGAGCCGCTTGCCGCTTACGGCCTCGATCGCCTTGCCGACGAAATCGATGTTGATGCCGTATTCCCAGCGGGTACCGGGATCGGTCATCAAAGGCGTCTTCAGCGCGTCGTTCTTGCAGCTGGTGATGCCCGGCAGCCCGGTCTTTTCCAGATAGCGAACCATATCGCCGTTCCACAGATCGTAGGCGAATCCCGCTGTATGGGTCATCAGGTGGCGCAGCGTGATTTCACATTTGGCGGGCCGCAGATTCGGCTCGCCATTGCTGTCGAACCCTTCGAACACTTGCGGCGCCGCTAGATCGGGCAGCACCTTGCCGATCGGCGCGTCGAGTGAGAGCTTGCCTTGCTCGACCAGTTGCATGGCGCCCGCGGCCGTAATCGCCTTGGTCATCGAGGCGATCCAGAACACGCTGTCGGCCGTCATGGCATCGTCCTTGGACAGGTCGCGTTTGCCGTACGCGCCTTGATAGATCACCTCGTTCCCGTTCGCCGCCATCGCGACCACGCCGGGAATTTCCTTGTCCGCGCTTTTCTGACGCAGCAGCTCGTCGATCAGGGCTTTGCTTTGCATGGTTAACCTCCCCAGTGTTTCTTATGGCGGCGCGATCTTCCTCCCGGCTGCCACCTGCCGCAAGCACGCGCAGCGAGTGGACGCGCGGGTCGCGATCTCGTGATCGATGCCGAGCCGGAGAAGGACTGGACCTCAACATTGGCCATTATTACGGTGGATTTGGGCTGTGGGTTGGGTAGCCGACCGGCCTACCGGCAATGTCTTACGGCTGGTGACGGAACCGATTTGGTGATAAGATACTCTGATCGCTGCAAAATTA
>VAZS01000029.1 GCA_005884855.1 Alphaproteobacteria bacterium
GCAACCGCGCTGTCGATGCCGCTGACCGAGCGCCGTATGCGCTGGGAAGCGATGATGGACAAACTTCGCGCGAGCACGATCCATGGATGGTTCGCCGATTTTGTCGAGGCTCTGCAGGGGACCTGGAGCGGCAAATCGGCGCCAGAACCTCACGAGCCTGAGCAGCCGACCCTATGGTCGCTGCGATCGGTGAATTCCAGTTCCCGGCATCATTAACGCGTAGTCTGCCGATCGGACGGCCAGCCCTCGTTCGCCCGCATCCCAACGCAACACTCGACTTAGGTTCAACCTCTTCGGTCCAAGCCGGCGCTTGAGCTGGAGGGTCCCAATGGGGAATCCTCTGCGAAGTCAGCAGCTTGGGGAAATTGCTGCCGTTCCGGCCGGACTCGCTTGCAAAAATCGTGTGCGCCCTTCAAGAGAGGGCATCCGGAGAGATGGCCGAGTGGCTTAAGGCGCACGCTTGGAAAGCGTGTGTGCGGGAAACTGTACCGTGGGTTCGAATCCCACTCTCTCCGCCACCTACAAATGATATCGGTTTATTCGGAATTCAGATGGTGGCCCCTGGCTCGGCCTCGGACGCGACGAATCGAAAAGGCCCGTTTTCCGGGCACTTCGAGACTGTTCCCGGCCCCGGGAAATTTGAGTCTTCAGTTCTACATTTCATGCGGTCGCCTCAGACTGATTCAACTGGTTGGGCGCCTTGGACGGATCGCTATGAAAATCGCGGGTCTGGCTCAATCGAAATGGAGATCATCATGTCGAGTGAACCAAGCGTCCTCGACCGCCGTTGATTGCACGGTCGGCCTCGCGCCATGTCGCGTAAATGCCGTCATTTGCCGACATCGGTAACCCAGCTATGATTGGCATGCGGGACATGCGGGATCTCATCACTTTGCTTGGAGCGATTCGTTGAGCGATGGCTGGGATAAGTCCGCCGCCGCATGGATCAGTGCCATGGGCGACCGGGGCGACTTTGCGCGCGAGCACATTCTTGATCCTGTAATGATGGAGCGAGCAACGGCGCGAAATTTCGAGAGCGCCCTTGATGTTGGCTGCGGTGAGGGACGCTTCTGCCGCTTACTGCGGGCTAACCACATCCCTGTCGTTGGAATCGACCCAACTGAGGCATTGCTGGCGCACGCACGAGTACTCGATCCAATCGGCCAATACCAAATCGCAAGAGCAGAGAATCTGCCTTTTGCCGCCGCCAGCTTTGACCTCGTTGTCAGCTATTTGACCCTCATTGATATTCCGGATTTTCGGTCAGGACTAAGGGAGATGGTGCGGGTCTTGAAACCGGGCGGAACCCTTTTGATCGCAAACATCAATAGCTTCATTACTTCTTGTCCAAACGGATGGATCAAGGATCAGGACGGACGCAATATCCATTATCCCCTCGATAGATATTCGGAAGAGTTTCCCGAGTGGATACAGTGGTCGGGCATCCGTATCGTGAACTGGCATCGCCCCTTTGCTGCGTATATGAAAGAGCTGTTGGGACACGGGCTAAGGTTGACCTTTTTCGACGAGCCTCAACCACGTTCAGGCGATGCTGAACGGCAGGCACTATTCCGGAGCGCCCCGTGGTTTATGGTGATGGAATGGCGGCGCCTGGCGTTGTCCGCATAGGGTGACACGCCGACTTGAGGGCGTCGCTATGGAATGTCCGTTCAACCTGTCCAGCCCGCTTCGCCCGTTGGCCCTCACGCTGAACCACGGCGCTGTCTTCTGCACATGCGCTGCAACGGTTTAGGCGGTCTCTCGCTCCCTCCGCGATCGATGCAAGCGCGCTCTCGTTGGCGGGCCTGGTACTTTGCTACCTCGCAGCTCTTGCGGATCAATTTCAAAGACCCGTATGATGGATGTTTACTGTGGGTAGCCAGAGATGAAAACCGCAATCAACGCGATAACCGCGACACTCTGCCTGGCTTTGGCATCTACAGCGTCTAACGCTCGCGGTCCTTATGGTTCCATCAATGTTGGCAACTGGCACGGGGGTGCCTACACCAATGATAAAAACGGTTCTTTCTCTCATTGCGCAGCGGGCGCCACTTATCAAAGCGGCATCTATTTCGTCGTTTCCGTAGGCGAGGACTATAGCTGGAGATTGGGTTTCGCCCACGAGAACTGGCAGCTGACGGCGGGCCAGGCCTTTGCACTCGCTCTCACATTCGACGGTCAGCCGGCCATTAACGTGCAAGTGCCGATCGGCTCGCACCTTGTGAAATCGGCTTCCGCTCCACCAAAGCCCAGTAAAACCGTCAAACAAACCGGCACTGGTTTCGTGATTAGCGCTAACGGGCACGTCGTGACCAATCAGCACGTCATCGAGGGTTGCGTTGGCGATATTCAGGGCAACTTGAGTGGCGAGTCACCAGTCAAGTTGCGAGTAGTATCAAGTGACGAGACCAACGATCTTGCTTTGCTTCAGGCCCGGACCTCTTTCAAGGAGATCGCCAGTATTCGATCCAAGCCGATCCACCCCGGCGACAGCGTCGTCGCGATTGGATATCCGTTCCATGGACTGCTGACCTCGGACTTCACGGTAACCACCGGAGTCGTGAATTCACTGAGCGGCGTCTTAAACGACACCCGGTTTTTGCAGATCAGCGCACCCGTTCAACCGGGCAACAGCGGTGGGCCGTTGCTGGACTCCAATGGTGAGGTCGTCGGAATGGTTGCCGCGAAGCTGAATGCATTGAAATTTGTCAAAGCGACCGGCGACATGCCGGAGAACATCAACTTCGCGATTAAAACCGGGGCGCTGCGAGACTTTCTGGATAATAGCGTCGTGGCCTACCAAACGGTTGAGGCCAAAAGCGAACTGAAGACGTCAGACATAGCCCGAAATGCAAGGTCGTTTACGCTCCTGATCGCTTGCATGGCGACAGAACAGAGCACGACCGCGAAAAAATCAGACAACTAACGCAGCACTATCCGCCGTCATGAGCCGCATGCCCTATTTCTGCCGCCGCCGATCTTGAAAACCAGATGTAAGCTAACCCCCGAGTCATCGGACCCGTAAAACGGCCATCTGTACGCGCTGACAGGTGGCGGATGAGGAAGCAAGTTCCATGGCTCAGTCTTCCCTCGCGCCCAAGACGCCGGATGTTGCGGAAATCATCAGCTTTTTGCGCCGATTCGCGGACCTGATGTCGAATGGCTATAACGCCAGTTATCTGCACCAGGCCTCCAATCTCCTGGAAACCTTGGCCGCCCGCGCGATCACAGCCTCCGGTGAAGAAGATCTCTGGCGATACAAGCTGGAGAGCCTGACCCGCCATTCCGATGCACTGCAAGCCGAATGCGAGGCGTTGAAAGATGACATAGAAGGGCACCTGGATATCACCTCCTCGGTGCTGGCCGAAAGGGATGCGCTTGCAGCGACGCTGCAGGCGAGAGAAGCAGAAATCGCCGAGCTCCGCGTTAGCTTGAGCAGCGAACGCGATCAACGAGCGGCGAAATCGGCGACGCACGAAGAGGCCCTCGTCGGGCTTCGCGGGACGTTCGATCAGAAGCTTGTAGCGCTTCAGATGAGTCTGGGCGCACGGGGGGAAGAATGCGACCAGCTTCGCAGCGATCTGGAACGCGAGCGCGGGGATAGCGCGGAAAAACTGGGCGCGAGCGAAGCGGAGTCATATAGGCTGCGTGTGGCCTTTGATCGCGAACGCAGCGAACTGCAAGCCGAGTTGAGGGCGCGTGGCGATGAGGTTGCCGTGTTCCGTATGGCTTCCGAGCGCGAGATAGACGCGCTCCAGGAGAAGATCGTCGCGCTTGAAGTTGGACGAGCCACGCTTCGCTCGGCATTCGAGCAGATGAATTATTTCAGAAATCGAATAATCGAAAATCCAACAGCCGAAGCCGCTGCTGCTGGAACATCTGCAACGAACTTCGATCCGCTCCCAGCGGATGGGCGCGGTCGGGAATCTGCGGCTGCAGAAAACAACGCCATCGTGCCCAAAACTACTTTGCGCCAGGCGCGCGCTCAATTTGAATATCTTGCCAGGGAATTCATGCCGCTCGGAGATATCGCTTCGCAGGTGATGTGCGAGTTGGGAGCATATACCATGGAGCTGGCTTTGGTTGCTGGCCAGCCAACAGACCAATTGCCAGTAGGTGAGGTCGCACGGAGCATTCTTGCTCCCGTTTGCTCAGATCAGGGCTAATCGCTTTCGGGCCAGCGCGCCTACACCCAGCGCAGCGCGGGTTGCCCGCAATTCGGGCTCGCTGCTGCGCAGAGCCGGCCAGCCTTCTTGTTCCTTGCATGCTCGACCATTAGGATGGCCGCGAATTAGTTGCCGCGGTTCGCTGGCATGCTGGTTAGTGCTGCCAACGAGCGAAGTGGAGAGGGTATGACGAACGCGGTGCTTGGCATAATCGGCGGATCCGGCGTCTACGACCTGCCCGAGCTCGAGAACGTGCACGAGGAGGCAATTTCAAGCCCTTGGGGCGAGCCTTCCGCGAACGTCAGGCACGGCACCATCGCCGGCCTGCCGATCGTGTTCCTGCCTCGCCACGACCGCGGTCATCGGCTGTCGCCGTCCGATATTAATTACCGCGCCAACATCGATGTGCTGAAACGTGCCGGGGTAACCGACCTTATCTCGTTATCGGCCTGCGGCTCGTTCAAGCAGGAACTTCCGCCCGGTAGCTTCGTGCTGGTCGACCAGTTTATCGACCGCACCCACAAGCGCGAAAGCTCGTTCTTCGGCAAGGGCTGCGTCGCCCATGTATCGATGGCACATCCGGTGTCGCCGAGGCTGCGCATCCACCTTGCCGCAGCCGCCGACGCCGAGGGTATCGCGATTACGCGCGGCGGCACCTATGTCTGCATGGAGGGCCCGCAATTCTCAAGCTACGCCGAAAGCATGACCTATAAAACTCTCGGCTATTCGGTGATCGGCATGACCAATATGCCGGAGGCCAAGCTCGCGCGCGAGGCTGAGATCTGCTACGCGAGCGTGGCCATGGTAACCGACTTCGATTGCTGGCACCCCGACCATGATGCGGTGACAGTGCAGGACATCATTCGGGTCCTGGCGACGAACGCAGACAAGGCCAAGGGCCTGGTTGCGCGTCTGGCAAAGGATTTCCCGAGGGAGCACGAGCCGTGTCCGATCGGCTCGGACCGTGCGCTCGACACCGCACTGATTACTGCGCCTGAAGCGCGCGATCCGGCGCTTCTCAGAAAGCTGGATGCCGTTGCGGGACGGGTTCTGCGATCGTGAAGAATATGTTCTCGATGAGTTCGTCATGAAGGTCCAAGGCAAACACATCCGAAGTATCTGGCTCGAACCCGACGGCTGGTCGATCAGTGCGATCGACCAAAGACGGCTACCACACCATTTTGCGGTGGAGCGGCTGACGAGCTGCGATGCTGCCGCGGAGGCGATCCGTTCAATGGTGGTGCGTGGCGCGCCATTGATAGGCGCGACTGCAGCTTACGGAATGGCGCTGGCGATGCGGGCGGACAGCTCCGATGCCGCGCTCGAGGACGCTTACCGGACGCTAATGGCGACGAGGCCGACAGCGATAAATCTGAAATGGGCTCTCGACGAGATGCGATCGATGCTGCGGCCGTTGTCATCGTCTGATCGAGCTGTGGCCGCCTATTCTCGCGCGGCCGAGATTGCCGAAGAAGACATCGTCATCAACAAGGGCATTGCCCGGCACGGAGTCGCGGTGATCGAGGCAATCGCGGCGAAAAAGAAGCAGGGCGAACCCGTCAACGTGCTGACCCATTGCAATGCCGGCTGGCTGGCAACGGTCGACTGGGGTACCGCGACGGCCCCGATCTATCTGGCGCATGACCGCGGCCACCACCCCATCCATGTCTGGGTCGACGAAACCCGGCCGCGCAATCAAGGTGCATCGCTCACCGCCTGGGAGCTTGGACATCACGGCGTGCCGCACACGGTCATCCCCGATAACACCGGCGGCCATCTCATGCAGCACGGGCTGGTCGATCTCGTGATTGTCGGCACCGACAGGGTGACCGCCAACGGCGACGTCTGTAACAAGATCGGCACTTATCTTAAGGCGCTGGCGGCGCGCGACAATGGCGTGCCGTTCTATGTGGCGCTGCCTTCACCGACGATCGATTTCAGCGTTGGTGACGGCATCATGCAAATCCCGATCGAGCAACGCGCTGCCGACGAGGTCGCGACCATTACCGGACGAACCGCGGATGGACGGATTGAAACCGTGCGGATCGTGCCGGAGGGTTCGCCGGTCGCTAATTACGGCTTCGATGTCACGCCCGCGCGACTGGTGACCGGCTTGATCACCGAACGTGGCGTGCTTCGTGCCGATCGCGCAGTGCTATCAGCCGCGTTCCCTGATCGGATCGCGACGGCGGCCGAATGAGGACGAAAGAAGAAAGCTGATGCAGAGTGCATGGATCGATCGTGACGCCGAAGCAGCGGTGGCCTGCTATGGCAGGCTCGGACGCGATCTTGCGCTTCGGGTCTATACGACGCGGCTGTTGGGTCAGGATCCCCGTCTGGTGCTGCATGGCGGCGGCAACACGTCAGTGAAGACGCGGCTCACAGATTTGAACGGCGATATGGTTGACGTTCTCTGTGTCAAAGGCACGGGCTGGGATATGGCCACGATCGAGCCCGGCGGCCTGCCTGCGGTTCGGCTCGCGCCGCTACTGAAACTTCGCGCCCGACAAGAGCTTTCCGATGAGGAGATGGTGCGCTTGCAGCGCGCCAATCTGATCGATCCGTCGGCGCCTAACCCGTCGGTCGAAGCATTGCTGCACGCGTTCATTCCGCACAAATTCGTTGACCATACTCATTCCACAGCGGTGCTCGCGCTGACCGATCAGCCTGATGGCGAGGCATTGTGCCGCGAGGTCTATGGCAAGCGCGTCGGTTATGTGCCCTACGTCATGCCGGGCTTCGGACTGGCGAAAGCCGCGGCACAGGTGTTCGAGGCGGATCCATCCGTCGAAGGCCTGATCCTCATCAAGCACGGCATTTTCAGCTTCGGCGCCGATGCGCGGGAAGCTTATGAGCGCATGGTCGCCCTGGTGAGTTTGGCGGAGCAGCGGCTGGCCAAAAATCGCAAACCGGCATTTGT